>DASTVC010000850.1:0-8076 GCA_035759295.1 Longimicrobium sp.
ACCCGGGGGCCAGGGAGGCCCTGCGCGCGCGCACGCGCGGGACGTACGGCGCGCGCTTCGCCGTGGAGCGCACGGTGGAGCGGCTGCTGGCGGAGGAGGGCGCGGCGTGAGGATCCTGCTCGTGGGCGACTACCCGCCGGACCCGCGGCTGGGCTCGGCCAAGGTGTACTACAAGCTGCGCGAGGAGTTCGCGGCCCTGGGCCACCACTGCGACGTGCTGCTGGGTCCGGACATCGCCGCGCGGCCGGCGCGCTGGCGCGTGCGGCAGACCGTCTCGCCGTGGCTGGCGGACCGCGCCATTCGCCGCGCCGTCCGCGCGCGCGGGCCGTACGACGTGGTGGACGTGGCCAGCGCGGAGGGGATGGTGTTCGCCGCGCGCCGCCGCGCCGGCTTCGGCGATCGGCCGATCATCGTCTCGCGGTCGCACGGGCTGGAGCACCTGAACTACCGCCGCACGCTGGGCGACGCCGCCGACGGCCTGATCGACAAGCCGTGGACGCGCCGCCTGTACTATCCCGTCGTCCGCCTGCCGCAGGTCGCCGCCGCCGCCCGTCTCGCGGATGCGATGATCGTCCTCAACCGCGGAGACCAGCGTTTCGCGGTGGATGCGGGATGGAAGCCGACGGACCGAGTCCACATCGTCCCCCACGGCGTTTCCGCGCGCTTCCTGGCTTCCGCGCCGCCGCAGGACGCGCCGCGGGGCGGGGGAGTGCTGTTCTGCGGATCGTGGGACAACGTGAAGGGCGCGCCGTACCTGGCCCGCGCCATGGCTCAGCTCGCCGGTTCGGGGGGTGCGCCGCGGCTGACGATTCTGGGCCCCGGCGTGTCGGAGGATGTGGTGCTCGCCTCGTTCGATGCGGCCGCGCGCCCGTTCGTCCGCGTGATCCCCCGCGCGCCGGAGGACGAGGTGATGCGCCACTACCGCGAACACGACGTGCTGGTGGCGTGCAGTACCTACGAGGGCTTCGGGATGGTGATCGTGGAGGCGATGAGCCAGCGCCTGCCCGTGGTCGCCAGCCCCGTCGGCTGCGCGCCGATGCTCATCCGCGATGGAGAGAACGGAATCATCGTCCCCCCCCGCGACCCGTCCGCCCTCGCCGCCGCCCTCCGCCGCGTAATGGCCGACGCAAATCTGCGCCGCGCGATGGGCGACCGCGCCGCGGCGTCCGTCGCGCCGCTCACCTGGCGCGCGACCGCCGAGCGGACACTCGAGGTGTATCACGAGGCCGGCGCACGTGGGCAACGGACCTGAACGCGATACCGGAAGGCATTAACCACCGCGCACCACACCCTGTCATTTCGAAGGAGGCGCCGCAGCGAACCCTCTGCAACTCCATGCCTTGGCGCCGACTGAGAAATCTACTCGCCGCTGCTCGTAACCCGTCGTCGACCCCGGGACCCGTCGGCGATATCCGACGAAAGATCCGCAGGCCGCGGGGCTCGACGACCAGCTACGAGCGTTCCGAAAGTAGATTTCTCAGTGGCGCGCCGGGTTTGTCGCAGGGACGGTTTTGCGCGGCGCTCCTTCGAAATGACAGGCTTTGGTGTGCGGGAAACTTGCGCGGACCGCGCGCCAGATCCGCCCAAGCGCGGGCATGCTTAGCCATCGTGCGCGGCGGCGCACGGCGATTGCGAAGGGGGCCCTCGACAGGGTCCCCCTTTTTCATCCACCGCAGGAGATGCAACCGCATGCGCGTCCGTACCGTCGTCCAATGGAGCCTGCTGCTGCCGCTGGCCGCCTTTCCCGCCGCCGCGCAGGCGCAGGAGGAAGGGCTGGAGGAGGTCGTCCAGGAGCTGTTCATCACCGAGACCGTGTATCCACAGGGGCAGGGCGAGGTGCAGCTGACGGTGGACAGCAATCTGGAAACCGGGTACCTGGGCCGGTTCACGGCGGAGTACGGCATCACCGATCAACTTCAGGTAATGGGCAGCACGCCAGTCGTGCAGGACGACGACGGCTCCACCAACGGCGAGTGGAGCGTGGGCGCGCTGTACAACCTGCTGAACACGCAGGCTCTGGCGGCGTCCGTGGAGGTGGAGGCGGAATTCTCATCCGCCGACGACGTGGTGTTCGAGCCGGCGTTGATCGCCGCGCGGCAGCTGGGGCCTATGCTGCAGGTGCACGGCACTGTCTCCGCGGCCTTCGGTGACGAGACGGAGTACTTTTCGGGGCCGGGGGCGATGATGGACGCCGGGATGTTCAGCCCCACGCTGGAGCTTACCGCCAGCGGCCAGGAGCACCTGGAGACGACGATCGGCCTCACGCCCGGCATCTACCTGCACCTGGGCCACCACGCGGAGATCGGCGCCGCCGCGCCCATCCGCCTGCACGGCCACGACCTGCCGGAGCTGCGCGCCATCGCCACCCTGGAATTCTAGCCCCGGTGCCGTACGGATGGATGGGCGGCCGTACGTCGCGGCGGGTGCTCGCGGGCGTGTTCGTGTTCGCGGGGATGATGCACTTCATCATCCCCGCGAGCTACGTGGGCATCATGCCGCCCTGGCTGCCGTGGCATCTTGGACTCGTCTACCTGAGCGGCGCGCTGGAGATCGCGGGCGGCGTGGGGCTGCTCATCCCCCGCACCCGCCGTGCGGCTGGTATCGGCCTGGTGCTGCTGCTGGTCGCCGTCTGGCCCGCCAACCTGCAGATGCTCCTGGCCGCCCGCGCGTCGGACAAGCCGCTCTGGCACCAGACGCTGCTCTGGCTGCGCCTTCCCCTGCAGCTGGCGCTGATCTGGTGGGCGTGGCGCGCGTCCCGTGCAAGGACCCATCCGGATGCCTGACCCGCCGGGTGCTCGATCCTTTCTCCACGGAGGATTCTCCTTTACGCCGGAAGCCCGCGGAGACCGCCTGCGTTCACTCTGCTGACTCTGATCACTCTGCGTGAGGCCATTCTTTTCGGGGATCGCGCAGAAAGTGGTAGAGCCGTCTGGACACCTTGTGGAACCGCCGTCCGGGGGCGATTGTATCCGGCTTTCCGAAGCCGACGAAATCACAACCCGTAGAACCACAAGCGTATGCAACGCAACCTCTTTGCCCGCCTGGGCCTGCTGGCGACGGTGCTGGGCACGGCGGCGTGCACCGGGCCCGCCAGCCCGCCCCCGCCCGACCTCCCGGCCCCGCAGGCGCAGGCCGCCGCCGGCCCGGCGACCGCGCAGGAAGCCGCCGCGTTCATCGAGGAGACCGAGCGCGAGCTGGCGCAGCTCAGCCTGCGCACCAACCAGGCGCAGTGGGTGGCCGCCACCTACATCACCGTCGACACCGAGGCCATGTCGGCCGAGGCGTCCAAGAACCTGGCCGTCGCCATCCAGCGCCGCGCCCTGGCTGCCCGCCGCTACGACGACCTGCAGCTGGATCCGCAGCTGCGCCGCAAGTTCAACATCCTCAAGCTGTCGCTGACCGCGCCCCCTCCCGGGAACCCCGAAGAGGCCGCCGAGCTCACCCGCACGCAGGTGAGCATGGAGGCGGACTACGGCCGCGGCGAGTACTGCCGCCCGGGCGGAGACTGCCTGGACATCGGCGAAGCGTCGCAGATCCTGGTCACCAGCCGCGACCCGGCCGAGCTGCTGGACGTGTGGCAGGGGTGGCACCGCGTGGGCGCCCCCATGCGCGACCGCTACGCGCGCTTCGTGGAGCTTTCCAATAAGGGCGCGCGCGAGCTGGGGCACCCCAACACGGGTGCCATGTGGCGCTCGCAGTACGAGATGGACCCCGACAGCCTGGCCGCCGAGACCGAGCGCCTGTGGCGGCAGCTCCAGCCGTTGTACGAGTCGTTGCACGCCTACGTGCGCACCCGCCTGGTGCAGCAGTACGGGCCCGGCGTCGTCCCGCCGAACGGGATGATCCCCGCGCACCTGCTGGGGAACATGTGGGCGCAGGAGTGGGGCAACATCTACCCCATCGTCGCCCCGCAGAACGCCCCCGGCACGGGGTACGACCTCACGGAACTCATCCGCGCCAAGAATCTGGACGCGGTGGCGATGACGCGCGCTGGGGAGCGCTTCTTCACCTCGCTGGGACTGGACCCGCTGCCGGCGACCTTCTGGG
This sequence comes from Longimicrobium sp., assembly GCA_035759295.1. Taxonomy (GTDB): domain Bacteria; phylum Gemmatimonadota; class Gemmatimonadetes; order Longimicrobiales; family Longimicrobiaceae; genus Longimicrobium. Next base: position 4,048 of record DASTVC010000850.1, read on the forward strand.
AGCGGTCGATGATCACCAAGCCGGCCGACCGCGACGTGGTCTGCCATGCCTCGGCCTGGGACGTCGACGACCAGGAGGACCTGCGGGTAAAGATGTGCATCGAGCAGACGGGGGAGGATTTCATCACCATCCACCACGAGCTGGGGCACAACTTCTACCAGCGCGCGTACCGCAACCAGCCGCCGCTCTTCCGCAACGGCGCGCACGACGGGTTTCACGAGGCCATCGGCGACGCCGTGGCGCTCAGCATCACCCCCGAGTACCTGGTGCAGGTGGGGCTGCTGGACCGTGCGCCGACGACGGCCGCCGACACGGCGCTGCTGCTGCGGCAGGCGCTGGACAAGGTGGCGTTCCTGCCGTGGGGGCTGCTGGTGGACAAGTGGCGGTGGGGCGTGTTCAGCGGGCAGATCACCCCGGCCAACTACAACGCCGCCTGGTGGGAGCTGCGCAACCGCTACCAGGGCGTCTCGGCGCCGCTGCCGCGCACCGAGGCGGACTTCGACCCGGGCGCCAAGTACCACATCCCCGGCAACACGCCGTACATGCGGTACTTCCTGGCGCGCATCCTCCAGTTCCAGTTTTACCGTTCGCTCTGCCGCGAGGCGGGGTACACCGGCCCGCTGCACCGCTGCTCGTTCTACGGCAGCCAGGCCGCCGGGCAGAAGCTGGAGCACATGCTGGAGGCCGGGAGCAGCCAGCCGTGGGAGCAGACGCTGTACGAGATGACGGGCGAGCGGCGGATGGACGCCGGCGCCATGCTGGAGTACTTCGCCCCGCTCAAGGAATGGCTCGACCGCCAGAACCAGGGTCACCCGGTCGGCTGGTGATGCCGGGTTTCGGTCGATGAGGAACGGATGCGGGGCGCCGGGGTCACACCCGTCGCCCCGCATCGCTTTCCCGCGCGGCTGCCCCTCTCTCCAGACTTGATGATGCTCAGCGTTCTCGCCCTGCTCGGCTGGATCTCGATAGCGCCGCCCTGCGAGACGGGCTTCTGCTCGTGCGTGGGCCCGCGCGACGTTCCAGGCGCGTTGGCCTCGGCGGAGGCTGTGTTCACCGGCACCGTGGTCGCCGTCCGCGATACGACGATCGGCACCCGGGCGGAGTATGGACCGTTTCCGCGGCGGAAGGTGACGCTGCGCGTGGACCGGGCCTGGAAGGGCGTGGCCTCGGAGACCGTCGTGGTGCTGACGGGGCAGGGCGGCGGGGACTGCGGATTTCCCTTCGAACGCGGGGAGTCCTACCTGGTGTACGCGGACGGGACCCCCGGCGAGCCGATGTCCACCGGCATCTGCGGACGCACCGCCCCGCTTTCCCGCGCCGCCGCGGACGTCCGCGCGCTGGGCGAGCCGTCGCGGCGCTGGCCGCACCGGTCCCGCTGGTTTCGCTGGTTCCGGCGCGGCGCGTAAAGAAGTGGCGGCGGATGATGATGAAGAGCCGGCTCCCATGCGGGGCCGGCTCTTCTGCTTCTACCAGCCGCCGCCGGTGGAGCAGCCGCGCAGCAGCACGTTCAGCAGAATGGTGAGGACGATCGAGGCGATGATGCTGAACATGCATCCCGTGGTGCGCACCCGCATGGCCATCCGCGGCTCCTGGATTGTGTGGATCAGGATTGGAGCCGGTCCGTCGGGCAGCAACCGTGCCGATCGCGACGCAGCGGGTGGATGTGCAGCCGTCCACTCCGGCGTTGATTTCCTGCGGGAGGCGCCACGCAGCCCTTTCTTGCGCGAGGATCACTGGCGCCGACCGAAGGATCTCGCCTGCATGACCGAGGGGCCGGCCTGGATGCTCGACGGCTGGCCCCACAGTGGCCGAGAGGAGATCCTTCGGTCGCGCGCAAACGCTTGCGTTACTTCAGATTATGTGTGGCGCTCCCTCAGGAAATCAACGCTTGCGAAGTCGCGTTTGGTGACGCCTGATTATGAATGAGCGGGTCCGGGACGATGATCGCCCCGGCCCCGCTCACCCTCTGTCGCCTGCGCGCCTGAGCGTCAGGACGCGCAGTCGCTGGCCTGGGCGAGGAAGTACTCGCGGATGTAGCCCACGGGGATGGTGCCCATCCGCATCAGCCGCTCGTGGAAGTCCTTCGCCGTGTAGCGGTCGCCGCGGGCACGCTTGTAGTCCTCGCGCAGCTGCAGGATGGCGTTCTTGCCCAGGTTGTAGGTGATGGCCTGCGTGGGCCACTTGCTGTAGCGGTACATGGCCCGCCGCGCGCCCTCGCACACCGCGCGCGCGTTGGGGTCCGTCTCCGCCTGCGCGCACGCGTTGGGGTAGAAGCTCACGTTGGCGGTAAAGAAGTCCACCGCCTGGTCGAAGGTCATCCGCCCCGTGTGGATCCCCACGTCCACCACGATGCGCACCGCGCGGAGCAGTTGGCCCTGCAGCTCGTACATGTACTCGGCGGGCGTGTAGAAGCCGTACGGTCGCCCGGGCGCCTCCTCGCTCATCAACTCCTCGGCGTACAGCCCCCACCCCTCGGCCGCCATGGAATCCTGCCACATGGACGCCGAATCCTCTACCGCGCCCGGCGTGAGCCAGCGGATGTTGCTGATGCCGCGGGCGTTCTGCGACATGAACTTGTAGTGCCAGTCGTGCCCGGGAAATCCTTCGTGGATCGCCGTGTCGGCCACGGAGGCGCGGTTGTTCAGCCGCAGCGCCGCGGCGTCGTTCCCCGTGGGCGTAAGGTAGAAGCGGCCGATGCCGCTGGTCTTGAACGGCGGCGCCGCGTAGTACGCCGCGTCGATGGTGCTGCGCAGCACCGGCGGCGTGGGGTACACGTCCAGCCGGTACTCGGCGGGGATGTCGAACAGCTCGCGCTGGCGGCCGTACTCCACCGCGCGCTTTCCCGCGTCCACGTACCACTGCAGCAGCTCGTCGTCGTTCGCGGGCGAGTCGCCGCCCAGGTGCTCCATCACCGCGCGGACGCTCGCGTTCTTCTGCTCCGTGGTGCCGAAGGGCAGGTTGAGCCCCGCCTCGCGCGCCACCTCTTCGGCCACGCGGTAGATGCGGCCCTGGTACAGCGCCGTCTGGTCATGCCCATACTGAAAGAGCTCCGCGGCGCCGCGGGGCTCGCGCAGATTGTTGTGCACCCGCCACTCGTACTCGCGCTCACCCACGGCGAAGCGGTCCGTCCGGTCGCCGGAAAGCTCCGTCTCCAGGAACGACGCGAATCCTTCGTACGCCTGCGCCGCGCCCCCGGCCGACGCGCGCAGCCGCTGCAGCACCGCCGCCGCGAACGGGCGCGAGCCCAGGTAGCGCTCGGCCATCGGGGGGAGCGTGTCGCGGAAGTACTCCGCGTTCGATCGGCTGCCGCCGATGCCGTCGCGCTCCACCATCCGCCAGTCGGGGAGGTTCCCGGACGCCTTGCCTGCCCGCAGGTTGGCCTGCGCCGCCTGCACGTAGCCGGGGACGGCATCCAGCCGCGCGATCACCCGCTCCCACTCCTCCTGCGTGCCCAGCAGCCCGTTCCCCGCGTCCGTCATCTGCTGGATCTGCCAGTCGATGCCGCGGAACGGCTCGGCCACGTACGTATCCACCGAGCGCTCGTGGTAGCGCAGGTCTTCAAGCTGGTGCAGGATGAAGTTGAGCTGCGCCCCCAGCACCGCGTGGTCGATCTGCTCCTCGGGCGTGAGGTCGGATGGATCGATGCGCTCTAGGCTTGCCTTGATCTCGCGGTAGAAGGTGCGCTCTGCCGCCAGCGCCTGCGGGCGATAGTCGCGCAGCCGCGAGTTCACGTCGCGCAGCTGGGGGCTGTACGCGTCGCCGCCCAGGTAGGTGGCGGTGACGGGGTTCAGTCCCAGCGCGCGTACGAAGTAGCGCTCGCGCAGCTGCGCGAATGCGGACGGCTGCCCCGTGCGGCGCGCGAACGCGTCGAGCGCCTCCGCGTGCGGCAGGATGCCGAAGGCCAGCGCCGCCTGCGCGCCGTGGCCGATGAACATGCGTCTGTCCACGGTGGTGTCCCGGGATGGAGGAGAGGATCGGCGGAATCCAGATCGCCGACATCCTGCCATTCCAGCGGTGGGCACACAAGTG
>DASTVC010000851.1:0-2624 GCA_035759295.1 Longimicrobium sp.
CCCGCCGCCGCGTGGCCGTTCACGGAGACCAGCAGCGGATCGCCGTACGCGTCTTCCCCGTACTCCGGGAACTCCTCGCGAAAGCGGTCCACCCACCCCTGCGTCAGCGCCGCCACTCGCGCGGACCGCTGGCTCCCCGCCTCCGCCGCCTGCTCCAGCGCGTCCATCACCACCCCGCGGGGCGCCGCGTCCTGCGCGGGAAACCAGCCGGGGGCCAGCCCCATCGCCTTCGCCCGCTCCGCGGCGCGCACCGCCCAGTGCCCCGCCGGCAGCAGTGGCGACGCGCCGGACGCGTGCCGCATGTGGACGTGCCTGGCGGGCGCCGTCACCGCCCGCGGCGTGGAATCCGACGGAACGACGGCGGTCTGCGCACCGAGCGAATCGTGTCCGCAAACGGATAGGGCGAACAGGAGCGATCCAGCGCTTCCGATCCACCGAACCCTCCCGCGTCCCGGCCCCCTCATCCGCCCGCCGCGAACAGGTTCCGCAGCGCCTGCACCAGGCCGGGCGTGGTGAACTCCGCCGCTTCCACGTTCACCGGCAGCCCCAGCTCCCGCGCCGTCGCCGAGGTCACGGGGCCGATGGAGGCCACCTTCGCCCGCCCGATCTCCGCGCCCACCAGCTCCACGAAGTTCTTCACCGTGCTGCTGGCCGTGAACGTCACCGCGTCCACCTCGCCGCGGTCGAGCATCGCCCGCACCCGCTCCGCGCCGCTTCCGTCCTGCACCGTGGTGTAGGCGACGACCTCCACCACCTCCGCCCCCGCGCTCCGCAGCGAATCCGGCAGCACCGCCCGCGCCACCTCCGCGCGGGGGAGGAGGATTCTCGCGCCGTGGACGGGGGCCGCCGCCAACAACGCGCGAACGGCCGATTCTGCGACAAACTCGTCCGGCACCAGGTCCGGCGTCACCCCCCGCCGCTCCAGCTCCGCCGCCGTGGCGGGCCCGATGGCGCAAACCCTGACGCCGCCGAGGGATCGGGCGTCACATTTCTGCTCCGCGAGTGCGTACCAGAACCGCTCCACCCCGTTGGCGCTGGTGAACACGATCCAGTCGAAGCTCGCCGCCTGCGCCGCCGCACGCCGCAGCGGCTCCGGGTCCGCCGCCGGGGCGATGCGGATGACGGGGAACTGCACCACCTCCGCCCCCAGCGCCTCCAGCGCCGCCGCGAACTCGCTCGCCTGCGCCCGCGCGCGGGTGACGACGATGCGCCGCCCCGAGAGCGGCCTCCGGTCCCACCACCCCAGCTCGTCGCGGAGGGAGACCACCTCGCCCACGACGATCAGCGACGGCGCGCCGATCCCCGCCTCCTTCGCGATCGCCGGCAGCGTCTCCAGCGTCCCGCTGACCGTGCGCTGGCGGGGATACGTCCCCCACTCGATCGCCGCGGCGGGCGTGTCCGGGGCGCGGCCATGCTCGATGAGACGGCGGAAGTTGTCCGCCATCTTCCCCACGCCCATGTAGAACACCACCGTCCCCACCCCGCGGGCCAGGTGCGCCCAGTCCACGTCCGTATCCGGCTTGGTCGGATCCTCGTGGCCGGTGACGAAGGCCACGCTGGCCGCCATCCCCCGCTGCGTCACGGGGATCCCCGCGTACGCCGGCGCCGCGATCCCCGCCGTCACGCCGGGGACCACCTCGAACGGGATCCCCGCCTGCGCCAGCACCAGCGCCTCTTCGCCGCCGCGGCCGAAGACGAACGGATCGCCCCCCTTCAGTCGGACCACCGCGCGGTGCTTCCCCGCCAGGTCGACGAGGATGGCGTTGATCTGCTCCTGCGTGCGATGGTGCTCGCCGCCGCGCTTGCCCACGTACACGCGCTCCGCGTGCGGCGCGCGCTCCATGATGGCGGGGCTCACCAGCGCGTCGTACACCAGCACGTCCGCCCGCTCCATCAGCTCCGCCGCGCGCAGCGTCAGCAGCCCGGGATCGCCGGGGCCTGCGCCCACCAGGTAGACCGTTCCCGTCACGCGGCCGCCTGGGCTCGCGTGTCCAGCCGCCCCGCCTGCCACTCCAGCAGGTCGGAGAGCGTCTGCCGGAAGGGGATCCGAGGCGCCCACCCCAGGCCGCGCAGCCGCGCGTTGTCGCCCAGCAGCAGCGGCAGGTCCACGGGGCGGACGCGCTCCGGATCCACCTCCAGCCGCGCCCGGGTGCCGCTGATCTCCACCAGCTCGTCCACGGCCTCCTGCATCGATCGCGCGGTCCCGGAGCAGACGTTGTAGACGCGGCCCGGCGCGCCGGACTCCATCAGCGTGACGTAGGCGCGCACCACGTCGCGCACGTCCAGCAGGTCGCGGCGCGCGGACAGGTTGCCCACCTGCAGGACCGGCTCCGCGTCCCCCGCGCGGATGATGGCCAGCTGCCGCGCGAAGCTGGCCAGCGCGAAGCGGTCGTCCTGCCCCGGCCCCGTGTGGTTGAAGCTGCGCGCGACAACGACCTGCACGCCGCCGGACTCGCCCGCCTGCAGCGCCGCCATCTCCGCCGCCGCCTTGCTGGCCGCGTACGGGTTGCAGGGCCGCAGCGGACGATCTTCCGAGATCGGCTGCTCGTCCTCGGGCACCGCCCCGTACGCCTCCGCCGAGCCGACCAGGAGAAGGCGCGCCCCCCTGGGCAGCGCGGAGGCGA
>DASTVC010000852.1:0-4371 GCA_035759295.1 Longimicrobium sp.
ACCTGCGCATGCGCCGCCCGCAGGACCTGCTGTGGCCCCACGCGCGGGGGAACGTCCACGCGATGCTGAAGAGCGGCGCCTGCCGCGGCATCCTGACCATCAACAGCAACGTGGCGCACGACGGGCTGCTGTGGGACGTCCCCGCCATCGTCCTCGGGCGCAACGTCTGGCCCTCCACCGGCCCGCGCCTGCCCTTCCTGACGGCGTGCCCGCGCGACTGGGACGTGCTGCGGGCCAGCGTGGAGTCGCCGGAGGGGCGCGCCTGCCGCCGGGCGTACGCGCACTTTCTGATGAAGTCGCAGTGGACGCTGGCGGACGCCCGCGACCCGGCGCGTGTAGCGGCGCTGCTGGAGCACGCCGTCCAGGCCGCCCGCGCCCGCCGGCCTCCGCCCCGGGCCGTCCCCCTGGCGCCGATCGCGCGCGTCGCCCGCCCCACAAAGGTGACGAAGGTCACGCGGCTGGTCCCCGTGCGCCGCGCGCCGGAGCGGGTGATCAACGTGGTGGCGGAGAACCGCGGCTGGCTGTTCGAGGCGTGGAAGCAGCGCTACGCGGCCGCCGCCGTCCCGGGCTTTCGCGTGCTGGCCAGCAACCGCCCGCTGCGGCAGGCGGACGCCTGGGTCTTCATCCGCGCGCGCGAGGCCGCGGGGACACCGGACTTTTCCCGCACCGTGGTGCAGCTGCACGACCTGTTCGGCGGATACGGCCCCGGCGGCGAGCGGGCCGGTGTGCGGCGCTGCGCGGGATTGTCGCTGACGCATCCCGGGCAGCAGGAGCTCCTTTCCGCCGCGGGGGTGGACTTGCGGCAGCGGCGCTGGATCCTGCAGCCGGTGGGATGGGCGGGCACCGCCGCCGCGCCGCGCGCCCGCGCGGGGGAGGCACCCACGGTGGCGTGGATCGGCCGCCCCGCGCACCACGGCGGGGAAGACGTGACGCGGCTGGACGGGTTCGTGGAGGCGGCCCGCGCGCTGGGCCCCTCCGTGCGCGTGGTGCTGGCGGGGGAGCGCCTGGACACGGCGGCGGCGGCGCTGCGCGGCGCGGGGGTGGCCTGCACCCGCCACGGGCTGCGGCACCTTCCCCCGGACCGCGCCGCCGCGTGGATCGGCCGCTTCGACTGCGTCGCGATCACCGGTGGGGCAGACAGCGGCCCCTGGCCCCTGTTCGACGCGCTGCACGCGGGCGTCCCCGTGGTCGCCGCGCCGGTGGGGTGGGCCGGCCGCCTGCTGGCCGACGGCCGCTGCGGCGTGCTGGCGGACGACCCCGCCGCGCTTGCGCAGGGGATCACGGAGGTTCTGGCGGATCCGGCGGAGTGGGGCGCGCGGCGGGAGGAGATGCGCGAGCGGGTGGCGGACTACGGCATGGCTGCGTGGATCGAGGCGAACCTGGCCATGGCCGCCGAGCTTGCCGCGCAGCCGGCCCGGAGGAGCGCATGAGCGCCGCGACCCGCCGGCCGCGCACCCGGCCTGCCCCGCCGCGCGCGCCGTCAGGCAAGGCGCGCCCGGCCGCCGCGCCGGCCCCGCGCTCGCCGGACGCCCAGTACTACCAGGCGGTGCACGAGACCAGCGTCAAGTACCAGACCCACAACTGGCTGGTGGAGGAGCTGCCGGTGCTCCGCGCGGCGGGCGCGTCGTCCATCCTGGACGTGGGGTGCGGCAACGGGCTCTTTCTGGCCGCCGCTGCGGGGCACTGGGCGGAGGTTGCGGGAGTGGACTGGGCGCGTTCGCCCACGATGGACGGGGTGCTGCGCGAGCATCCCGGCATCCGCTTCCTCCAGCAGGACGTCACCGGCTTCCAACCGGACCGCCACTACGGCCTGGTGGCCTCGGCGGATTTCCTGGAGCACCTGCCGCCCGCGGCGCTGCCGGACGTCCTCCGCCGGCTGCACGCGGCGGCGGATGGCGGCTACCACAAGATCGCCTGCTACGACGACGGCCACAGTCACCTGTCCGTGTTCACCCCGCGGCAGTGGCTGGACAGGTTCCACCAGGCGTGCCCGGGCGCCGGCTACCGCATCGTGAAGACCGCCGTTCGCAAGCGCGGCCAGGAGGTGGTGGTGATCTCCAACCTCCCGGGCGGCGACACGAGCGCGAAGGCGGAAGCCGCCATCGGGCCCGGGGTGCGGCTGGACGTGGGGTGCGGGCCCCGCATCCGCCCCGGGCACGTGGGGGTGGACGTGCGGGCGCTGCCGGGGGTGGGGATCGTCTGCGACGCGTGGGAACTGGATGCGAAGCTCCCTCCGCACAGCGTGGAGTCCATCTACTGCAGGCACTTCTTCGAGCACCTTACCTTCGCGCAGGGGCGGCGCACGCTGCAGGCCTTTCACCGCGTGCTGCGGCCGGGGGGCGAGCTGCAGGTGATCGTCCCCGACATGCGCTACCACATGCGGCAGTACCTGGAGGCCAGGCCGACGACCCGATCGGATGCCAACGCCAGGTGGTCGGCGCGGCAGCACGCGCTGGCCAGCCTGTTCGGATGGCAGCGCGACGGCGAGCGCGAGCTGTGGGACGTGCACAAGGCCGGCTACGACCAGGCCACGCTCACCGAAGCGCTCGTCGCCGCCGGCTTCGGGCGCGTCCGCCGGCTCCCGGAGAAGCCCTGGCACCTCTCCGTCACCGCCATCGCGGAGTAGGCTGGGCTTGGGAAAACTGGGTACAGAGGGTTTTGCTGAACCGTCCCCGCGTTGACTTCCTGAGGGAGGCGCCGCGCCGAACCGGCTTCTACGATGCACCTTGGCGCCGACCGAAGGATCTCGCCTGCATAGCCGCGGGGCCGGCTCCGACGCTCGACGGCCGGCCCCGCGGCGGGGACGAGGAGATCCTTCGGTCGCGCGCAAACGGTTGCGTGGCTTTAGGATGCGTGTGGCGCTCCCTCAGGAAGTCGACACGTGGGATGAAGCGCTTGGCGCCACCCTCTCAGGAGGTGGTGCAGCGGGCCGTGCACTGGTAGCAGACCGGGTAGCCGGAATCGCAGCTGCCGCCGCCGCAGGTATTGGGGTAGCCGCAGCTGTACTGCACGCCCGTGGGGCAGTTGGCGCCCGACAGGTCGTTGCCTACCACCGTGCCCTCGTCCGTCCGCGCGGCCTCCACTTCAAAGGGTTCGACCGCCAGGTCGTCGGGGTTCAGCCGGAGCTTCTGCATGGGTTCTCTCCGCGTTGAAGTCTGCGCCTTCGGGACGCCGAATTCTGGCTGCAATTCGATGGCCAGAAGTGCGGTGGAGTCCATCCCGATCACGGTTGATGCAGGGTCCCGGAGAAGTCGGCGGGGGCGATGCGGATCGCTGGATCCGAACGGAAAACGAAGGCCTTGACGCCCGCCGCGGCGCGATGCATCTATGGATCACTCGCCTGCGGTTCGGCGCGGTGAGTGGGGCTGCAGAGGTCGCTGGCTGCAGCCGAAGCCCCCCGGCCAGGGGGCAGACCGAGTCCCGTGAGGGATGAGGGAAAGGGCAGGGTCCCGGTCGCCGCAAATGGCGACGCCGAAACGACGCGGATCCCGCCTGCCAGCGGAACAAGGCCTCCCGGTGCGATTTTGCCGTGCCGGGGGGCTTTGTCTTTCCCCCGCAGACCGAAAACGAGCGCTCCCAGCCACGTGGCTTGGGGGCGCTCGCTGTTGTGCTTGCCACGTCAGGCGCAGCCCACGAACGCAAAAGACTCACGCAGGTCCTGCCCTGCATGAGTCCTGAATCGTCCAGTCCGCCAATTCGCTGGCGGCCGCGCTCGAGCACGCCCTGCACCTCGCCGTGGCGGACCGCGCCCGATCCGTCGCGACCGCCGTGCGCGGCGATGGCGCGGAGGTCGCCGCCCAGCGCCTGATCTCCATCGGATCGCGGAGGTGATTCTGAGCCGCACCCTGCCGTGTGCGTCAGGTGCAGTCCGATCGATGGAATCCGGAAAACGCGCCGGCGACTTCTTGCGAGACGAACTGATGCAGAATCCGAAAAACGCGCCGTTGACTTCCTGGGGGAGCGCCGCGCGTAAACCAGAACCCACTCAACCATTTGCGCGCGACCGAAGGATCTCCTTTCCGCCGCCGCGAGGCCAGCTGCCGCGCGTCGAAGCCAGCCCCTCGGTTATGCCGGCGAGATCCTTCGGTCGGCGCGCACGGTGTGTCGTGGAGGCAAAGTGCGATGTGGCGCCTCCCTCGGAGGGTGTTGCCAAACCGTCCATAAGCGTTGACTTCCTGAGGGAGGCGCCGCTCCGCAAACTACTTTCAGGCAAAGGGTTGGCGCCGACTGAAGGACCTTGTCTGCCTGACTGAGGGGACTTGAACGGATCCCGAGGGCTGGGCTTCGCGCGACCCGACAAAGATCCTTCGGTCGCGCGCAAGCTTCTGTGGTCATGAAAGTTACGGGCGTGCGCTCCCTCAGGATGACAGT
>DASTVC010000853.1:0-2770 GCA_035759295.1 Longimicrobium sp.
ACCCGCCCCGGAGGCGGAGGGTCCCAGAGAGGTGGCCATCACGCTGCTCACGCCGTCGACAGGGAACGAGCAGGCCCGGCGGGCACAGCGGCAGATCGCCGTAGCGGCGCTCGCCGAGCTGGCCGCGGCCGGCGGGATCGCATCCATTCCCGACCCGGCGGCGTGGGAGCGGGAGGTCCGGCAGGACCGGCCGCTCCCCGGGCGCGAAGACTGATGCTGCTGGATACGAACATCGTCATCTACGCAGCACATCCCCGCTACCCGGAGCCCCTCGAGCTGGTGGGAGAGCCGAACTCCGCCGTCTCGCTCGTCAGCTACATCGAGGCGCTGGGATTCTCCCGGCTCGGAACGTCCGAGCGCACGCTTCGGTGGCATGGAGGTCCTGCCCATCACCGATCTGATCGCACGCGAAGCGGTGCGGCTTCGGCAGCAGCGCAAGATGGCGCTGGGGGACAGCATCGTCGCCGGAACGGCCCTCGTTCACGGGCGTACGCTCGTGACTCGCAACGTGGCCGATTTCCAGTGGATCTCCGGCCTGAAGCTCCTCAATCCCCTCTCATAGAGCCCGACAGCGCCACGCGGGCTTCCACCCCGTTCGCCGCGGGCAGCGCCACGCCGAACTCGGCGCCGCCGGCGGGGCGGTTGCGGGCCCAGACGCGGCCGCCGTGCGCCTGCACCGTCTGCCGCACGAGCGCCAGCCCCAGCCCCGTGCCGCGCGACTTGGTGGTGAAGTCCGGCTCCCACACGCGCTCCACGTGCTCCGGCCGGATGCCCGGCCCGTCGTCCAGCACGCGCACCTCGACCTGCCCGTCCGTCTCGCGAACATCCACCGAAACCGATCCGCGCCCCGCCTGCGAAACCACCTCGCCCGCGTTCAGCAGCAGGTTGGCAAAGGCGCGGGAGAGCGCGTCGTGATGGCCTGTCACCGGCGGCAGGCCATCCGCCGCGCGCAGCTCCGACGGCACGTGCGGCGGCAGGTGCGTGCGCAGCAGGTAGTCCATCATCTCCCGCACGTCCACCTCGCTCTGCGGCCCGTCCGGCATGCGGCCCAGCTGCGCGAAGGTACGCGCCAGCTCCTCCAGCCGCGCCGACTCCGCCTGCAGCACCTCCAGCGCTTCACGCGCGTCCTCACGGTCGGGCGTGGTGCGGTGCAGGGTGCTGAGGGCAAAGCGCATGGGCGTGAGCGGGTTCTTTAGCTCGTGCGCCACGCGCCGCGCCATGCCGACCCAGGTGCGCGCGCGCTCCGCCTCGAGCTCCGCCTGGTGTGCGTGGGCCAGCTCCGTCTCCATCCGCCGGAAGGCCCGGCGCAGCACCGCGAACTCGTCCGCCGCCGCGTGGCCGTCGTTGGCGGGGAGCGGCTCGCGGCGGCCCACCATCCGCGCCCAGCCGGCCATCTCCTCCACCGGGTGCGAAAGCCGCCGCCCCATCCGCCGCGCCGCCCGCAGCGCCAGCACCGCCAGCACCCCGCCGACCAGCAGCCCGGCCAGCGGGATGAGCGCCACGGAGCGGTTGAGCAGGTACTCCCAGCGGCGCGCGTTGGTGATGGAGGCTTCCAGCTCGCGGCGGTGGCGCGCGGCGGCCCGGGCAAGCGCGGGGTCGCCGGACTGCTCGGCGCGGCGGATGAGCTCGCCGCCGCTGTCGCCCGCGCGCTCCCATGCGCCTTCGGCGTGCGACCAGCGCACGGCCTGCGACACCGCGTACGCCCCCAGCCCCACCAGCAGCAGCGAGGGGAGCACGGCGAACATCAGCAGCGCGCGGCGAAGACGGAATTCAAAGGGACGGCGCCGGCCCATCACACCCCCCTTGGGTTGACCTGGACGGGCGCGCGACGGACCTTGTCGCGCGCGCAGGCCGCAAGGTAGGCGTGCGCCGGGGGTTGCGGCAAGAAACGCGTGGTGTTGAAAGGTGCGGATGGGGAGCCTGGAAGCCGGGTTGCGGGCGCGCTTCGACGTGCGCGAAGAGCGGTTCGAGCACGCGGGATGGGGGGTGGACCTGATCCTTCCCCGCGCCGCAGACGAGCTGATCGACGAAAAGGAGTTCGCGGGCGACGAGCGGCTGCCGTACTGGGCGGAGCTGTGGCCGTCGGCGCGGGCGCTCGCGCGGCACCTGCTGGATGAGGGCAGTGCGAAAGTGCGGGAGTGCGAAAGTGCGAAAATGGGGGATGCATGGGCCGGCGTGCGCGTGCTGGAGCTGGGGTGCGGGGTCGCGCTCCCTTCCCTCGCGCTGGCCGGCCTGGGCGCGGACGTGCTGGCGACGGACTGGTATGACGATGCGCTCCTGTTCGCCCGGGCCAACGCGGAGCGCAACGGCCTGCCGCCGCTGCGCACGGACCTGCTTGACTGGCGGCAGCCGCGCGGCGGGTGGGGATACGACCTGGTGATCGCCGCCGACGTGCTGTACGAGCAGCGCAACGGCCCCGTGCTGGCCGCGCTCCTTCCCCGCGTCACCGCCCCCGGCGGCACCGTGCTCATCGCCGATCCCGGCCGCGTGTACGCCGGCGACTTCTACCGACTGATGCGTGAGACCGGCTGGGAGGTGGAGCAGGCCGCCCTCCTCGCCGAGCCGTCCGCCCCCGGCGCCGAGAGCCGCGTCCGCATCCACCGCCTGCGCCGCGCGGAGGGCGGCATTCCCGTACCGGCGTAACGACGGGGGCAGATCCGCCCGCGAGCCGACGTCCTGAGCGGCTCTCGAAGGCCGGGTGCGGGATGGTGGGCCGCCCCCCTCCCCGGCCCTCCCCCACAAACTGCGTGGGGGAGGGAGAACGGCAGAA
>DASTVC010000854.1:0-4968 GCA_035759295.1 Longimicrobium sp.
CTTTTCTTGCTATTCCCTATTCCCTATTCCCTATTCCCTATTCCCTGTTCCCTATTCCCTAGTCGTTCCCCACCATCCGACGGGCCCACAGAAACATCCTCCGCAGCTCCCGCTCGTACGCGCGCCGGCCGGCCATGTCGTTTCGCGCCACGCCGCCGTTGCCCAGCGACGCGTGGATGATGCGAGATCCGCCGGTGGACATTGCCACGTGCGAGCACCGGCCCTCGCTCTCCGCAAAGAACAGCAGGTCGCCGGGGCGCAGGTTCTCGAAGTCCTCGCCGCACTCCACCAGCTCGCCCGCGCGGGACTGCTGGTCGCTGTCGCGCGGGATCACGCACCCGTGCATGCGGTAGAGCGCCTGGACGAATCCGGAGCAGTCCACGCCCCCCATCGTCAGCCCGCCCCACAGGTACGAGACGCCCAGCCAGCGCTTGGCCGTCTCGCAGATCGCCGCGCCCTCCGCGGGAAATCCCAGCCCCCGCGCGCCCAGCGGCACCATCTCGCCGCGCGCCATGCCCGTACGGCCGTCCGGCAGCCGCACCACGCCGTCGCCTTCGCGGATCACGCGGGCGCCCCAGGGCAGCCGCACCATCACGTCGCCGTCGTCCAGCAGCACCGCGGCGTCCAGCGACAGCCACAGGTCGCCGTCCGCGCCCAGCTCCCAGGCGCGCGCCATCTGCTCGTCCACCAGCGCCACGTACCCGGCGTGCACCCAGCCGATGTACCCGTCCGTCCCGCGGCATTGCATCCACCGCCCGTCGCGCCGGAAGACGATTAGCCGGCTTCCCAGCACGGCCTGCGACACCTGCGTGGACTGCACCCTGGGCGCCGCCAGCATGGGCGCTACTGCGGCCGTGACCAGGGCGTGCACGCGCTCATCCGCGTCCGCCTCGGGAAGGAGCTGAACGCGGTCGATGACCTCGCGCCACGCGGTCAATCCCGCGACGCGCCGGTGCAGCTCCTGCGCGGCCTGCGGCTCCGAGGTGGCGCCGACGAGCGTCACCGAGTCGCCGCGGACCTCCACCTCCACCTCGAACACGGCCAGCCGCGGGTCGGGGGCAAGCTGGTCGCGCACCTCCTGCACCAGCGCCCGCACCTCCTCGCCGTCGCCCCTCACCCTTCGAGCACCCCGTCCAGCACTCCCATCACCGTCTCCAGATCTTCCGGCTGATTGTACAGGTGCGGCGCCAGGCGAACCCCGCCTTCGCGCACCACGCATCCCACCCCCGCCCGCACCAGCGCCCGGTGCGCCCGCGCCGGGTCCGCCGGACGGAACGAGAAGATCCCCGACCTCCGCTCCGGCCGCATGTCGCTCGTCACCTCGATGCCGCGCGATTCCAGCCACGCCGCGAGCGGATCGATCAACCCCAGCACGTGCTGGCGGATGCGGGAGGGATCCGCCTCGATCAGCAGCTCCAGCGACTCGCCGAGGCCCGCGTAGTCCTGCCACGGCTGCGTCGCCACCTCGAAGCGCCGCGCGCCCTCGATGAACGCGTACTCGTAGTCCAGCACGCGCTCCAGGTCCGCCGACGCCGTCATCGACGTCCAGCCGATCAGGTGCGGCTCCATGCGGCCGATGACCTCGCGCCGCACGTAGGTGAATCCCGTGCCGAAGGGGCCGCACAGCCACTTGTGCCCGCCCGTCGCCAGCACGTCGATGCCGCAGGAGCGCACGTCGGTCGGCAGCTGGCCCAGCGCCTGGATGGCATCCACCACCAGCCACGTTCCGTTCGCGCGGCAGGCGCGGCCCAGCGCCTCCAGGTCCGCCACCCAGCCATCGGTGAACTGCACCGAGGATACGGCCAGGATCCCCACGTCGCCGCGCGCCACCTCCTCCAGCATCCGCGCCTCGTCCGGCTTGCCCCGCGTATCGGCGGGGAGCAGGTCCACCCGCGCGCCGCGCAGCCGCTCCAGCGCGAGCCAGGGATACACGTTCGCCGGAAACTCGCCGTGGCTCAGCACCACGCGGCGCCCGGTCTCCAGCGGCAGGCACTGCGCGGCCAGGTTGATGCCGAAGCTGGTGTTGGGGAGGAGGGCGATCTCGTCCTCGTCCGCCCCGACCAGCCGGGCGGCCGCGCGGCGGCAGCGGGCCAGCACCGGCTCGAAGTGCTCGCCGCGCAGAGACCCCACGTCCGAGCGGCGCCGGTTGTATTCGTCGATCGCCCGGCGCGACCGCTCCGGCAGCGGCCCCATCGATGCCGCGTTCAGCCACGGCGTCCGCGCCACGGACGGAAACTCGCGCTCGCGCAGCGCGCGAAAGTCCGCGGCGGGCGCGCCGGGTGCGGTCGTCTGGGGCCAGGCCTGGGGCAACGCGCCTCGCGGGTTCGGTAGATGGACCGGGCTAGATTAAGCCGCGGCCCCGGTGGCGACAAGGGATGAACGGAACGGGACAGGAACAGGGGAAGCGACGGATGCAGCCGGAGCGGTTGCCCCTGTCACCTGTCCCCTGTACCCTGTCCCCTTCAGTCGCCGTCCCCGACCACGCGCACCAACACGATGAAGATCACCGCCCTCCCGCCGCAGAAGCACGACCCGGACCGCCTGAGCGTGTTCGTGGACGGCGAGTTCCGCATGGGGCTCTCCGCCGAGGTGGCGCTCGCGGGCAACCTGCGCGTTGGGGAGACGGTGGACGAGGCGCGGCTGCTGGAGCTGGAGCGGCGCGACCGCGGCTGGCAGGCGCGCCAGGCCGCCCTGAACCTGCTCTCCGTGCGCCCCCGCAGCGCCGCCGAGCTCGCCCGCCGCCTGCGGATGAAGGGGTACGAGCCCGAGGTGGGCGAGGAGGTGGTCGCCCGCCTGCGTGAGTTGGGGATGATCGACGACGCAGCGTTCGCCGGCTCTCTGGTCCGCGACCGTGTCCGCCTCAAGCCGCAGGGGGCCCACCGCCTGGCGAACGAGCTCCGGGCGAAGGGGGTGGATGACGAGACCGCCCGCACCGCCATCCGCGAAACGATGGAGGGCGAGCAGACGGACGAGCGCGAGCTGGCCCGCCGCGCCGCCGCGAAGTGGCGCCCCCGCGCCGGCGAGGAGCCCGCCCGTGCCCGCCGCCGCCTGCACGGCTACCTCGCCCGCCGCGGCTTCGACGCCGAGGTCATCCGCGAAGTGCTCGACGAAGCCGCCCCGGACGAAACGGACGAGTAGATCCAACAACAGAAAAAGCCCGCCGCACCCCGGAAGGATGCGGCGGGCTCTTTCTTTTCATCTACGGCTCAACCGTGAATTGGTACCCCGCCTCGACGGGCTGGTTGGTCGCGATGTCCACGGCGGGGCGGAACAGAAGGGTCGTTGCCCAGCGCCGGAGCCGCTCGTCAAAGCCGCGGTTGCCGGTGGAGCTGGCGAGCCGCGCGTCGCGCACCCGGCCCCGCACGTCGACCGTCACGCGGATGGTGATCTCCTGCCTCGCGACGCCGTTCGGCCGGTCGGGGGGGATCAGCAGCACGTCCGTGCTGGGCGGGCGGATGCGGCTGCCGCCGCCGGCCCCCGGTCCCTGCCCCGCGCCGATCCCGCCCCCGTTACCGCCACCGCTCCCGCCCCCGGAGCCCGGACCCGTCCCGGGGCCCTGGCCCGGACCGGTGCCGGGACCCTCGCCTCCGCCGGTGCCTCCCTGCGATCCAGCGTTGGTCGGCGCGGGGTTCGGGGCCGGGGGCGTATCGGTCTTGGGCGCTTCCTGCTTCGGCGGCGGGGGAACGGGCGTGGGCTCGGGCGGAATCAGCACGTCCTCCTCCGGCACCGTCTCCACCGTCGGTTCCGGCTGCGGCGTGGGCGGGGCCACCTCCACGTACGACACCATCTCGCCGTCGTTGCCCCCTCCGCCCCCGCCGCCGCCTTCGGGAAACTCCAGGTTGGGGCCCGTCCCCGCGGGCTCGATGGCCAGCAGCACCCGGCTGCGAAGGCCCCAGATCAGCAGCGCGATCAGGCACACGTGCACCACAGCCGCGGCCACGGCCGCCGGCAGCGTATCACGCCGGTCCCTTTTCCGGATGCCCTCCACGTGCTCGAACACCGATCTTGTCTCCTGTCCGTCGGGTGAGGTCTGGCCCGGCTTATTACCTCACGGGCCGCCGGTTGATCCATTACGGAGGAACGAGGGGACAGGTTACAGGCGACAGGGTAAAGGGGATAAACGTCAGTTTCGTCGACAAAAACGGCTCCCGGCGCATCCGCCGGGAGCCGCAAACGTCGAAAGATTCCCTGCCACCCAGGGCCCCCCTCCCTGTCCCCTGTCCCCTGTCCACTACAGCTCGATCTGCGCCCCCAGCTCCACCACCCGGTTCGGCGGCAGCCCGAAGAACGAGGTCGCGCTGCGTGCGTTCCGCGACATCACCGCGAAGATGTGCTCGCGCCACATCGCCATCCCCGGGTTCTTCGACGCGATCAGCGTCTCGCGGCCCAGGAAGTAGCTGGTCTCCATCCGCTTGAAGGTGAGACCCTTGGCCTCGGCCAGCGCCAGGCCGGACGGGATGTCGGGATCGTCCGTAAAGCCGTAGCGCAGCACCACACGGAACAGCCCGTGGCCCAGCTCCGACACCTCCACGCGGTCGGCGTCCTGCACCGTCGGAATCTCGTCCGTCTCCACCGTCAGCAGCACCACCCGCTCGTGCAGCACCTTGTTGTGCAGAAGGTTGTGCAGTAGCGCCGGCGGCGTGCCCTCGGGGTTGCCGTACATGTACACCGCCGTCCCCGTCACGCGGGTGTAGCGGCTCGACGCCAGGTCCGCCAAAAAGAGCTTGATGGGAAGCGTGCGGTCCTGCAGCCGGTCGGCCAGAATCTGCCGCCCCATCTTCCACGTGGTCATGGCCGTGAAGAACGCCGCCGCGATCACCAGCGGGAACCAGCCGCCGTGCGGAATCTTGATCACGTTGGCGCCGAAGAACCCGAGCTCGATCATCAGGAAGAACGCCGCCAGCGAACCGGCGACGCTGCGGCGCACGCCCCACGAACGACGGGCCACCAGATAGGCCAGCAGGGTCG
>DASTVC010000855.1:0-3283 GCA_035759295.1 Longimicrobium sp.
ATGGAGAGGTAGTCGCGCAGCGCCGCCATCACATCCTCCCACCGCGCCGCCTTTTCGTACTCCAGCGCCAGGCCAAAGCGCGGACGGGGATCGTCCGGATGCTCCGCCACCATCTTCTTCAATGCTGCAATCCGCTCTTCCGACACGTCATCCTCCCGAGGTTTGGTCCGCCAATTTCGCTCGCGCGACGCCGCCTCCGGAAGAACCGCGCCGAGGAAGGGTGAACGTACCAGCCTCCGCTCCACCCTGTCATTTCGAAGGAGCGCCGCGCGATGCGTTCCGCCGCATCAAACCCGGCGCGCGACTGAGAAATCTATCGTCGGCCTGCTGGTGATCAGTCGAAGCCGCACGACACTCGCGGCATCGTCCAGCGCCATCGCGGCCGCAGCATCGGTGCGGGCTGCCGCGTCTGGGTTCCAGCAGGCCGAGGCTAGATTCCTCGGCCCTGCGGCCAGTGGCGCGACCGGAAAGGGTGACGTGGACGGGCCTCGGAATGACAGGCTTGGGCGCGGGCCTCCATCCCCATGGGCACGCACAAAACTGTCATTTCGAAGGAGCGCCGCGCGGCACCTTCCGCTACCCCAAACCCGGCGCGCGACTGAGAAATCTATCGTCGGCATGCTGGTGATCAGCCGGAGCCGCACGACACTCGCGACATCCCCATCGACATTGTCCAGCGTCGCCGTGGCCGCAGCATCGGCGCGGGCTGCCGTGTCGGGGCTCCAGCAGGCCGAGGCTAGATTCCTCGGCCCTGCGACGAGTGGCGCGAGGGGAAAGGGCGACGTGGGCGGGCCTCGGAATGACAGGCTCTCGCGTGGGGCCTCCATCCCCATGGGCACGCACAAAACTGTCATTTCGAAGGAGCGCCGGGCGATGCCTTCAGGCCGCATCGGACCCGGCGCGCGACTGAGAAATCTACTGTCCGCCTGCTGGTGATCAGTCGAAGCCGCACGACACTCGCGGCATCGTCCAGCGCCATCGCGGCCGCAGCATCGGTCCGGGCTGCCGCATCGGAGTTCCAGCAGGCGGAGGGTAGATTCCTCGGCCCTGCGACGAGGGGCGCGAGGGGAAAGGGCGATGCGGGCGGGCCTCGGAATGACAGCTTGGCGGGTCTGACGAAGGGTTCGGCGAAATGGTGGCGCGGGCGGGACTTGGGTGCGTTGTCAGGGAGCGCGCGGGGCGGTATCTTGAGCGCCCCGATCAACCGAAGCCGCGAAAGGGAGGGAAGGAAGTGCCACGTCCGCGCGAGCACATCCTGAGCAACCTGGAGGCGCTGTACCGCGAGGCCCACGGCCGCGCGCAGGCTGCCGCCGATCACGCCGAGATGGCGCGGCTGGACTTCGAGTTCAGGCGGGACCAGCTGTACTTGGAGGCGGTGCTGGACGTGCGCGACCTGCTGCGCCCGCCCCCGCCGGCGCCTCCCGAAACCCGGAATGATGACAAGTCGGTCATTGAGCAGATCAGCGAGCTCCGCAGCCTCACGCGGCTTCCGTTCGGCCGCTGAACGGCCGCGCCTGGCGCGCAGCCGCCCCACCGCCCGCGGCAAATCGCCGCTGGCGGTGATCTTTGTCACCGTGTTCCTGGACCTGGTGGGGTTCGGGATCGTGATCCCCCTGCTGCCGCTGTACGCCGAGCGGTTTGGCGCGGGGCCGGTCGCGGCCGCGTGGCTGCTGGCCATCTACTCCCTGATGCAGTTCCTGTTCGCCCCCTGGTGGGGCCGGCTGAGCGACCGCGTGGGCCGGCGCCCGGTGCTCCTGGTCGGCATCGCGGGCGCGGCGCTCTCGTACCTCGGGTTCGGGCTGGCCGGCTCTCTCGCCTGGCTGTTCATCGCCCGCGCCGTCAACGGGTTGATGGGGGCGAACGTGGGCGTGGCGCAGGCATACATCGCCGACGTCACCGCGCCCAGCGAGCGGGCGAAGGGGATGGGGATGATCGGCGCGGCGTTCGGGCTGGGCTTCATCTTCGGGCCCGCGATCGGCGGGTTCCTGTCGCGCTGGGGGACGCACGCGCCCTTTCTGGGCGCCGCCGCGCTGGCCGCCGCCAACTTCGTCCTGGCCTGGTTCCGCCTCCCGGAGTCGCTGCCCGCGGAGGTGCGCGGGGCGGCGAACGCGCGCAACGCCGGCCTGCGGGCGCGCGTGGCGACGGTGCTGGACGCGCCGGGTACGCTGCGCGGCCTGTACGCCACCGTGTTCGCGGTGACGATGGGGATCGCGGGCGCGGAGGCCACCATGGCGATGTGGGCCGGCCGCCGCTGGGGGCTGGGCTTCGAGTCGGTGGGATACGGATTCGCGGTGGTCGGGCTGGTTGCCGCCGTGGGGCAGGGGCTGCTGGTGGGGCCGGTGGTGCGCCGCATCGGCGAGCGGCGGGCGGGGATGATGGGGCTGGCGCTGATCGCGTGCGGGATGGTGCTTACGCCGCTGGCGCCGTCGCTGTGGCTGGTGCTGGCCGGCGGGGCCGTGTTCGCGCTGGGGCAGGCGGCCGCCACGCCCTCCGTCTACGCGATGATCTCGCAGCAGGGCGGCGCGGCGGACCAGGGGCGCATCCTCGCGGCCACGCAGTCGCTCTCCGCGCTGGCGCGGGTGCTGGGGCCGTGGATGGCGGGCGTGGCGTTCGCCTACGTCGGCATCGCCGCGCCGTACGCGGCCGGCGCGGTGCTGGCGGGGGTCGCGCTGCTGATCCTGACGACGTTCGCGCGCGGCGCGGCGGTGGCGCGATGATCCGCCCCCCCGCGCTGCGCCCGGGGACACGCGTGGCGCTGGTGGCCGCGGCCGGGCCGCTCCCCGACGGCGGCGTGGACCGGGCGATCGAGCGCGTGGCGTCCCTCGGCTGGGAGCCGGTGCCTGGCGACAACTGCCGCGCGCGGCGGGGCTACCTGGCCGGGACGGACGCGGAGCGCGCGGCGGACCTGAACCGCGCCCTGCGCGATCCCTCCATCGGCGCCGTCTGGTTCCTGCGCGGCGGCTATGGGACGATGCGGATCCTGGACGAGATCGACTGGGACGCGCTGGCGGCGCATCCCAAGGCGCTCATCGGCTTCAGCGACAACACTGCGGTGCACCTGGCGGCGCAGCGCGCGGGCGTCGTCAGCTTCCACGGCCCGCATCCGCACGCCCCCGAGTTCCCCGACTTCGCCCGCGACGAGCTGCTGCGCGTGCTGACCGTCGCGGAACCCGCGGGCGTGCTGCCGTTTCCGCCGGAGGGCCGCGCGGAGACGCTGGCGGGCGGCGTGGCGGAGGGGCCGCTGCTGGGCGGAAACCTGTCGCTCCTTTCCTCCACGCTGGGG
>DASTVC010000856.1:0-4338 GCA_035759295.1 Longimicrobium sp.
GGTGGCGCACGGGCCCACCGGCGCCCAGGCGCGCGCCCTGACGGACGCGGGGGGGCTGTACCAGCTCACGGGGATGCGCCCCGGCGGGCCGTACACGGTGCGCGTGAACCGCCTGGGCTACGTGAACGCGGAGCGGCGGGAGGTGGAGCTGCGGCTGGGGCAGGTGCTGGTGCTCAACTTCGAGCTGGAGGTGAGCGCCACCACGCTGGAAGAGATCACGGTGCAGGCGCAGGTGGACACGCGCTTCTCCACCTCGCGGACGGGGGCATCCACCACCATCGACCAGGAGCAGATCGAGCTGCACCCGCTGGTGGAGCGCGACTTCCTGGAGATCGCCGACGTGTCGCCCATGGTGACGCGGACGGAGACGGGCGGCATCTCGGTCTCGGGGCAGAACGAGCGCTACAACTCCATCACCATCAACGGGGCGCTGCACCAGGACGTCTTTGGTGCCTACTCCAGCGGCGTGCCGGGGGCCGAGGCGCGGGCCAAGGCCATCCCCCTGGCGGCGGTGCAGGAGTTCCAGGTGCAGGTGGCGCCGTACGACGTGCGCAGCAGCGGGTTCACGGGCGGCTACCTGAACGCGGTGAGCAAGTCGGGAACGAACGAGTGGCAGGGCTCGCTGTTCGGCGAGCTGCGCGACGAGTCGATGGTGGGCGGGCTGGTGGTGGACGGGACGGACTTCGGGGTGACGGACTACCACAAGCAGGTGTTCGGGGGCAGCATCGGGGGACCGCTGGTGCAGGACCGCATCCACCTGTTCTTCGCGGGAGAGATCGAGCGCCGGCGCGAGCCGCCGCCGGGGTATTCGCTGGGCGTGGGCGACCCGCTGCGCACGGGGATCGCGGCCGACTCGGCGGCGCAGGCGGCGGAGCTGCTCGGCGGGTACGGGGTGGACGCCGGGCTGCTGGGCAGCTACTCGCTGGAGAACCCGATGGTGAACACCTTCGGGCGGCTGGACTGGCGCTTCAACGACATCCACACCCTTACGCTGCACCACAACCTGATCCGCGCGGAGCGCGACGTGAGCGCCAACCGCGCCTCGTACGGCGCGTACGAGTTCTCGTCCAGCGGATACCGGGTGGAGAGCACCACCCAGTCGGCGATGGCGCAGCTGCGCTCGCGGGTGAGCGAGACCTGGTACAACGAGCTGCAGGTGAGCGTGCAGCGCACCAGCGACAGCCACACGACCAACTCGCAGTTTCCGCAGATGGACGTGGAGGTGCTGAGCCAGCTGGGGAATTCGCTCATCCAGCGCACGCTGCGCGCGGGGTCGCCGTACGGGTACCAGACCAGCGACCTGAAGCAGACGGTGCTGCAGGTGAACGACGCGCTCTCCTGGTCGCGCGGCGAGGTGACGACCACGGTGGGCGCGGGGGCGGACCTGTTCCTGTTCGACCACACCTACCTGCCGGGGTCGCGCGGCGTGTTCAGCTTCGACAGCCTGAACGCGCTGCGGGTGAACGCGCCCTCGCGCTACGAGATCAACCTGCTCCTTCCCGGCCAGTCGGAGGCGGTGGACGTGGCGGTGGCGCAGCCGGCGTTCTACGCGCAGAACGAGCACAACTTCAGCGGCGGGCTGCGCATGTACTACGGGATGCGCATCGACATGCCGGTGTTCCTGGGCCGGCCGGACGCCAACGAAGAGGTGAAGGAGGCGTTCGGCGTGGCCACGGACGAGCTCCCCTCGGGGAAGCTGCTGTGGTCGCCGCGGGTGGGGTTCAACTGGCAGAGCACGCACCCCCGCTACATGACGCAGTTCCGCGGCGGGTTCGGGATGTTCACGGGGCGCATGCCGTACGTGTGGCTGGCCAACGCCTACGCCAACACGGGGCTGCGCACGGCGCTGCTCACCTGCGAGGGCGCCAACACGCCCGCGCTGGAGCCCGGCCTTCCCTCGCCGACCACCTGCCGGAACGGGCAGGGGATCGAAACGTCCAGCCACCGCAACGTGGTGGGCTTCGATCCCACGTTCCGCTACCCGCGCGAGATCAAGGCGTCGATGGCGCTGGACCAGCGGCTTCCCTGGGGGCTTACCGCGTCGGTGGAGGCGCTGGTGGTGCAGACGCAGGCGCAGGTCACGGTGCGCGACTTCAACCTGGACCGGGGCGCGGCGGACGACGACGGGTACTACGAGGGCTTCGGCACGCGCATCGTCTACGGCGACGCCATCGCCCCCAACGGCTACCGCCAGCGGCGCAAGCTGCCGGACTACGCGCACGTGCTGGTGATGGGGAACGAGAAGACCAGCGGCTTTGCGCACGCGGTTACACTGGGGCTGGAGAAGGAGTTCGGAAGCCGGCTCACGGTGGGCGGCTCGTACTCGTTCAACCACTCCGACGACGTGCAGAGCCTGCGCTCTGGCGACGCGCTGACCAACTTCGGCACCAGCCCGTCGGCGCTGGACCCCAACGACCCCAGCCGCGGGCCTTCCGCCTTCGAGCGGCCGTGGAAGACCCTCTTCTACGTGCGCGGCAGCCTCCCCGAGCGGCTGGGCGGCACGCAGCTGTCCCTGATCTACGTGGGCCAGGCGGGTGCGTCGTACTCGTACGTGTACGCGGACGACATCAACGGCGACGGCTTTCCCGGGGTGGGCATTCCCCTGGACGCGGGGAACGACCTTCTCTTCGTCCCCTTCCGCCCCGCGGACCTTCCCGCCAGCATCGGGACGACTACGTTCCTGTACCAGCTGGCCCAGCTGGACCCCTGCCTGGACAACAACCGCGGGGTAATCACGCAGCGCAACGGCTGCCGGGGCGAGGCCTCGCACCGGGTGGACCTGAAGGTGGTGCAGCCCATCCACCTGGGGCGCGGGCGGGTGGACCTGTCCGGCAGCCTGATCAACGCGCTGAACCTGGTGAACTCCGACTGGGGCCGGGTGGTGGAGGTGGCGCCGCTGGTGCCGGTGCTGGCGCTTGCCACGGAGCGCGAGCGGGTGATCCCCGGCAATCCGCCGATCGTGGATCCCCGGTCGCGCGCCATTGTGCGCTACGTGGGGCCGGTGGAGCGCGACCCGGAAACCGGCAAGCTGCGCGCGACGCTTCCCGGGATCACCTCGATCCCCGATTCGCAGTGGCAGGCACAGGTCGGTCTGCAGATCTCCTTCTGATCCATCCCCCGGGCGCCGGTCCGTCTGCCGGCACCCGGGCGAATCCCCAAAGACAGGCCTCACACGGAGGGCACGGAGGTCACAGAGGAGCGAACGACTCCGTGACCTCCGTGCCCTCCGTGTGGGACAGGCAGCGTTCGCTCGCCGGAAGTATTCAGCAACTTCGGGATCGTACCGAATCCCCAAAACGACTGCGTCCAGAAGATCGCTGTCATTTTGAGGAAGGCACCGCTCAGTACCATCCTCACGCTCCCAGGGCCCGTGCGCCGACCGGAGAATCTTTATCGGAAACGGGCGGGTCCTTCGCGCCGAGGCCGACGTAGCCGGCAGTACAGTGCGCCCATCATGGAGATTCTTCGGTCGGCGCACACGCAGGGGTGCGACTGGGCAGGTCCAGAGCGGCGCCTCTCTCAGAATGACACCGTCCGCTTTATCACTGCCCTGTTTCCGGATTCCGCGTGAGATCCGGCGGAGGCCGCAATGCACGGCCGATCCGTCCTCTGCGGGTGACGGGGAGTGCGCGGACAGGTGGACACTGGTGAGGAGGACCGCGCAACACGGCGGAGGTGAAGCCGTTGGCGTGCAGTCGGTTGAACATCTGTCGCCTGGCGCCCGGCACCGGAACGGGCATTGCCCCGTCCGTACCGGTCCGGCGTAGCAGTTCGCTTCACATCAGCCGCCCGGCATCTCCATCCCAAATCCAGCCTCCGTCCCAGGCGCTGCCACTTCTGCCGCCCCCCGCGGCGGATTGCGCTTCCGTGCCGCCACATCCGCACCCGGAACTCCATGAGCAACGATCTGCGCCCGCGGCTCGCCCGCATCCTTCGCTCGCGGGCGGCGCTGGCCTGCGCCGCCGTCCTGCTCGTCATGGCGTCCGTGCGGGGCGCCGCGGGCCAGAACCCCAGCACCGCGACCCTGCGCGGGCGCGTGACGGATGAAATGGGGTCCCCGCTGGCGGGGGCGCAGATCTCGGTGGTGCACGGGCCCACCGGGGCACAGGTCCGCGGCCTGAGCGACGCGGAGGGCCTCTACCAGCTCACGGGGATGCGTCCCGGCGGGCCGTACACGGTGCGCGTATCGCGGCTGGGGTACGCGACGGCCGCGCGCAGCGACGTGGCCTTGCGGCTGGGGGAGGTGCTGGTGCTGAACTTTCGCCTGGCGGTGAGCGCCACCACGCTGGAAGAGATCACGGTGCAGGCGCAGGTGGACACGCGCTTTTCCACCTCGCG
>DASTVC010000857.1:0-2485 GCA_035759295.1 Longimicrobium sp.
TCATCCCGAACTGCTCCAGCATCCGCGCGTTGGTGCTTACGGAGGCCTTGCTGGCCTGCAGCTGCTCCGCCAGGTCTTCCAGCGAAAAGGTCTGGTCCGTGGCCAGCAGGTAGCCGAAGATGCGCCCGCCGATGCGGGGCATCCCCTCCTTTTCGCAGATGAGCGCCATCTGCTCCACCAGCTGCTGCACCGCCTCGTGCATCGTCGTCCCGGGTTCGACCGTGGTGCCGCGGAGGGGGCTTGCGTCCTCCGGCGTGGCTGGCGCGGAGGATAATACGTTCGGTTCGTTCAGTCAATACTGAACGTTATGAAAACACTTGTTCGCTCGAACATCGTCCGATCCATCTGCACATCCCTCCCGTGGCGCACCAAGATGCCGCGCGGGACGCGGACGGGCATGGGTCAGGTGACCTACTCTCGATCCCGAATCCGACTGACAGTAGTGAAGCGCAGAAATCGATGCCTCACACGGAGGGCACGGAGGACACGGAGGTGTTGATCCCCTGTGTCCTCCGTGCCCTCCGTGTGAGACCGGTCTTTTCGGACTCCGGGATCGTCGCTTACCCCACGTTTCCGCGACGCCATCCCGCAGAATCAGCGGCGGAGAGTCTGCTCCACGGCGGCCCAGTGGTGGATGTCCATGCGCCGCAGCACCCTGGCCAGCTCCGCCTCCGCGAACCCGGGATACGCCTGGCACCACGTGCCCAGCGTCTCCTCCAGCACCGCCCGGGGCAGGAGTCCGTCCGCCGCGATCAGGAGTAGCGCGCCGGGGCGGATGCGCTCGATGGGATACTTGTACGCGTCGTCGTGGCAGGGGTCCGGCACCGTCTGGCGGCGCAGGCGGTCCGCGTCGGCCAGCGTCATGGGCCGCGCGACGGCGCAGGGGGCCACCTCCGCACCCGGCGCCACCGGAGTCCCCGGCCGGGTGCGCGCGCAGAGGGTCGCCAGCGTGTGCTCGCCCGCGGGGAACAGCCGCATGTCATCCCTGTCCACCGGGTAGATGACCTTCCAGTCCATCCACGGCGTCACCTCTACCACCGCCAGGTACGAGGGCCGGGCGATGGAAACGCGAACCTCCGCGCGCGGCGAGAACAGCTCGGCGGGGGCCAGGATGCGCGGCTGGATCTCCGCCTGGTTGCCGATGAGCTGCGGCTCCAGGTGCACCCGGTTGGGCAGGTTGCGGCGCAGCGGCTCCACCACCTGCTCCTCCAGGCTGCGCAGCGCCTCTTGGGGGATGAAGTGGGAGCTGAAGGCGTGCCCGTCCAGCAGCCGCAGCACGCTGCCGCCCTGCGCCGTGCGCGCCAGCTCCGCGCGGATGGTCACCGGCTGGCGCTCGCCCACGTACCGTGCGCCCACGGTCAGGTGCAGCGTATCCACCCCGCTCACCTGCATGGTCCCCGGAGGGATGTCGCGGGGGTTGTATCCCGCGCGCAGGTCGTACATGCGCCGCAGCACCGTGTCTGGCGGGATGTCGAAGGCGTACTCGCCCTCCAGGGGAATGGCGGCCAGCCGCACCTGCGACGTGGCCCCGAACGCCAGCACGCACGCCGCCGCCACCGCCGGACCCAGCACGCGCCGCAGCCGCGGCATCGCGAGCGGACGCGGATCGTAGCGGTAGATGAGCGGGAGCACCGCGAGCGCCAGCAGATCCGTCCAGTCCACCACCCGCCCGATGGTCCCCCACCCAAGCCCGTTCCACGCGTCGATCAGCGGCTGCGACGCCGGCGACTTCCAGAGGACAAACCCCACCGCCGTCGCCACGAACGCGCGCCGGCGGTGCCGCGGAAAGAGCGCCGCCCAGAACAGCGCGAACGCCGCCACCCCTGCCACGTCCGACAGCTTGCCGGTGAGCGCGTTGTGGAACGCGGGCTTGAGCACCCAGTCGTTCACCCCCAGCACCGCCACCGCCACGATCAGCACCGGCGAGGCGAGGGATTCCAGGCGATTCCGTGTCATGGCGACGCTCCGCGCGGGAGTCCAACGGCCGATCAGGGGAAGATGAGAAGATGCGCCGCGGCCGTCCGGGAGAGAAGAACGTGCGATGCGGATGGATGGGACAGGTCCCGGCGCGATGCGGGGAGGTGCCCAGCGAACCCCCAGCTGGAGCGAATGAATTCGCCGCTGGAAAATCGCAAAGTCCGCCTGCGCGGACTGTAGCCGGCTCCGTGCGTTTTCCGTCGACACGGTGCCATCCGCCAAACGCGCCGGCCGCGGCCCACGCGAGAAGGTGAAGCCCCGTTCGGCGAGGAACGAGCCGAGACGGGGCTTATGGCCTTTCTAACCGCGGGCTTCAACCCGTGGTGGTGGCGCGGCGAGAAACCCGGGGGCGACCCACCGTCACCCGTGAGCAACCGGAATGATCGTTTACAGTTCAGACCGGGAGGATCGTTGACAACTCCTTACGGTGCTGACGCCGTTCCATCATCATCTTCCGTCCTCCCCCCGAGTGAGGCGTAAGCAGCCCCACGGGAATGCTGACCTTCCG
>DASTVC010000858.1:0-5082 GCA_035759295.1 Longimicrobium sp.
GCAGCCGCACCACCTCTTCGGCGGTATAGGGGCGGGTGATGCCCTCCCAGCGGGCATCCGTCACCCACCGGATGTCCAGATCCTTGACCTGCGCGTCGAAGCTCTCCATCGGTCTCATCTCCTCCTCGAAGGGTCTGCCCCGGCGTGCTCAGGAGCTGTTCACGTACTCTCCAGCGCGCGCCCGTCCGGGCCGCGCGGCCCCACCCTTCCTCCACCACTCCGGCGAATCCCCATCCGCCGGTCGCGTCATCCCCCGCAGCGCCCGCCGTCCAGCAGCTGGTAGGCGGGAAGCGTAAGGAACGGGGCGAACTCGTCGCCCAGCACCAGCTCGTCCAGCAGCTCGCGGGCGGCCTCCAGGCAGCGCGGATCCTCGCGCTCGGCCCGCAGCGCCTCCATCTCCGCGTCGCGCAGGCGAGTGTAGTCGTCGGGCGTAAAGAAGCCATCCCCGTCGCCGTCGTCCTGGATGGGCGAGCGGTGTCTGATCCACTGCCACAGCTGCGCACGGCTGATCTCGGCCGTGGCGGCGTCTTCCATCAGGTTGTGCAGGGCGGCGGCGCCGTTCCCCATCAGCCACTGCTCGATGTACTGCAGCGCCACGTTCACGTTCAGCCGCGCGCCGCCCTCGGTAATCTGCCCGCCCACGATCCCCGTCTGCAGCAGCGCGTGGGGCTGCACGCTCACGTCCTCGCGCTTCACGTCCTTCTGGTTGGGCTTTTCGTTCAGAATCTTGTCGAATTCCGCCCGCGCCACGGGAACCAGGTCCGGATGCGCCACCCAGGTGCCGTCGAAGCCCTGCCCCGCCTCGCGCGCCTTGTCCTCGCGCACCTTCGCCAGGGCCTTCTCGTTGACCTCCGCGTCGCGGCGGCTGGGGATGAACGCGGCCATGCCGCCCATGGCGTGCGCGCCGCGGCGGTGGCAGGTCCGCACCAGCAGCTCCGCGTAGCACTTCATGAACGGCACGGCCATCGTCACCTGCACCCGGTCCGGCAGCACGAAGTCGGCGCGGTTCCTGAACTTCTTGATGATGCTGAAGATGTAGTCCCAGCGGCCGGCGTTGAGCGCCGCGGCGTGGTCGCGCAGCTCGTACAGGATTTCGTCCATCTCGAACGCGGCCAGGATGGTCTCGATGAGCACCGTGGCGCGAATGGTCCCGTGCGCGATCCCCAGCTCCTGTTGCGCCGCCGTGAACACGTCGTTCCACAGCCGCGCCTCGTGGTGGCTCTCCAGCTTGGGGAGATAGAAGTACGGCCCGCTGCCGCGCCCGATCAGCTCTCTGGCGTTGTGGAAGAAGTACAGGCCGAAGTCGAAGAGCGAGGCGCTGATGGGCTCGCCGTCGACCAGCACGTGCCGCTCCGGCAGGTGCCACCCGCGCGGCCGCATGATGAGCACGGCCGTCTTTTCATTCAGCCGGTACTGCTTCTCCCCGGTGTCCAGCTGCAGCGTGCGGCGCACGGCGTCCATCAGGTTCGCCTGCCCCTCCAGCACGTTGCGCCAGGTGGGCGAGAGCGCGTCCTCGAAGTCGGCCATGAAGCAGCTTGCCCCCGAATTGAGGGCATTGATGACCATCTTGGCGTCCGTCGGCCCGGTGATCTCCACGCGCCGGTCCTGCAGATCGGCCGGGGTGGGCGCCACCGTCCAGTCGCCCTCGCGGACGTGCGCCGTCTCGGGGAGAAAGCCCGGCTCGCCGTCGGCGTCAAGCCACTCCTGCCGCTCGTCGCGCGCGCGGAGCAGCTCCATGCGCGTGGCGTTGAAGCGGCGGTGCAGGCCGGCCACGAACGCCAGGGCCTCGGGGGTGAGCACCCGCGCCCTGGTCTCGCTGTCCTCGCCCAGCACCTGAACGCCCTGCACCCCGGGTGTCCTTTCCAGTACTGCCGACATGCGGGTGTCCTTTCCGTCTCACGTGGTTCACACCTTCCGGCCGCCAACCCAGGCCGGACCGCCCGCCGATACACCCGTGTTCGCCGGCGGTGCGAACTCGGTAGACCGTATCCGTCTAGCAACAGTGGTTCCATGAGCACTGCTCACACACCTCAGGATGTCGATTACCGCGCTTCTTGTGCGGTAGCGCACCCACTTCCGGTGTGGCGGGCGCCCCTGCCCGATCGGGTGGGCCGGACGGGGCTGAGGCGAGGATAAGGTGAGGTGGGGCAGGGAGATGCGAGGTTGATGGGGGGGGGATTCTCTCGGCTGCGACTGCGCCCGCTTTTGGCCTCTCCCCGCTCGTTCTTGGGCGGGAAGAATTCGATCGCGCCGCGACGGGTCTTTCGGAAGCGAAAGAACCCCTCGCGGCATCCCGCCGCAAGGGGTTCTTTCGATTCCAGACGTGAAGGATCGACGGTTCAGGGCCGGAGACCGCGTAGGCCTCTGGTACCCGACCTTCCGTTCCTCAGGCCCGTGGCGCGATCGGAGTGTTCGGGTTGGCGGCCAGGCGCTGCGCCTCGCTGGGCGTGTAGCAGTCGGTCATGACCTGCGGGCAGCGCATGCACGCCGCCTTGCCTTCCTGCTTCCACCAGCGGCAGTCCGGACGAACCTGGCAGGCGGGCAGGTTCTTGCTCACCATGGGCATCAGCTGCACCAGCTTGGTGGCCAGCCTGCAGTCGGTGCCGTCGAAGTGGGTGCATCCCCCGCCCACGCACGGCGCGCCGAAGCGGAACACCTGCGTGGGCTTTACGGGACCCGCCATCGCAAGGAGCTCGTCCGAGACAGGAACGCGCCCCTCCAGGTAGCCCACCCGGCGCTCCTCCAGCGTGCCGCCCACCACGCCGAAGGCGAACGCGCCATCCTGCGTGGGCTGCGCGCTCGGGCAGAGCGGCACCGCGTGCGTGCGCGCCGGCGCGCTCTGCCCGTTCGCCATGCTCACGGCTCGGCCAGGTACATGCCCATCGTGGGCCCGATCAGCGCCTCGGCGCCAACGACGGCCTGTTCTTGCTGCGCCAGGTTCAGGCCGGCCGCGGCGGCCTCGGCCAGGTTGCCAAGCGAGACGGTTGCGGGCGAGTAGGAGTCTGCCATGCTTCCTCCGGATGTGGGTGGGATGTGCGGAGCACGATGCAGCGGCGGCCGATGGCTACGGCCGTCGCGCTCGTACCCGGAGAGTAATCCCCACTTTTTCAGACGTCAAGTGTATTGATGTCGTCCTCCCTATTCGGACCACTCGGGTGCGCTCATCACGCGCCAACCGCAATCCGGAGCATCGGTTTCATCGCCGAGAGGAAACATCCGGAGCCGCGTGGCCCGCGCTACGTACACCGCCATGTGTCCCTCGGCCTCCGTCCCGGCCCTGTCGTGGATTCTTCGCATCCGGCGACGGAGGGTCCGGGATCAAAGATCAAGTGCCCGGAGACCGTAGGTGGCCTCCGGGCACTTGATTCCTGACACTCGCACCTGCCCGGTCTTCACACCCTTGGGGCCACCGGGGTATTGGGATTGGCGGCCAGACGCTGCGCCTCGCTGGGCGTGTAGCAGTCGGTCATGACCTGGGGACAGCGCATGCACGCCGCCTTCCCCTCCTGCTTCCACCAGCGGCAGTCCGGGCGAACCTGGCAGGCGGGCAGGTTCTTGCTCACCAGGGGCATCAGCTGCACCAGCTTGGTGGCCAGCTTACAGTCGGTGCCGTCGAAGTGCGTGCACCCCCCGCCCACGCACGGCGCGCCGAAGCGGAACACCTGCGTGGGCTTAACGGGGCCCGCCAGCGCGAGGAGCTCATCCGAGACCGGAACGCGCCCCTCCAGGTAGCCCACCCGGCGCTCCTCCAGCGTGCCGCCTATTACGCCGAAGGCGAAGGCGCCATCCTGCGTAGGCTGCGCGCTCGGGCAGAGCGGCACCGCGTGCGCGCGCGCCGGCGCGCCCTGCCCGTTCGCCACCGCCGTGCTCACGGATCGACGGGGAAGTAGCCCATCGTGGTGCCGATGTCCGGCCCGCTGACCATGTTGAGCTGGTCCTGCTGCGCCAGGTCCACGCCAGCCGCGGCGGCCTCGGCCAGGTTGCCCAGCGAGACGGTGGCGGGCGAGTAGGAGCTTGCCATGCTTCCTCCGGAGTATGGGGAGAATGTGCAGAGCACGAGGCGACCGGCGGCCGGTGGCTCCGGCCGTCGCGCTCGTACACCGAGAGTAATCCCCACCTTTTCAGACGTCAAGTATTCTATTTCGGCGCTGCGTTCGCGGCAGCATGAGTGCGCTCGCCAAGAGACAAATCGGGTTGCCGGCAAGACTTCCGGCATCCGCCTGTAAACATCCGGCGGAAAGCACGGTCCTTGCGACGGCGGGCAGCACACACCGAAACTATCGCCGCCCCGCAGCCGTTGCGTGGGGAAGACCTGGCCCCGCCCCACCAGACCCGAGCTCCGAATGCTCCCATGAGCCGGCCGGCCGTCCTGATCGTTTCCGCCGCCAACGGCACCGGGCACATCCGGGCAGCCGAGGCCGTGCGCGAGGCGCTGGCGGCGCAGGACCCGGGGCTGCACGTGGAGCACGTGGAGCTCCTTTCCATCGCGCCGCGGTGGGTACGCACCTTCTACGGCTCGCTGTTCGAGGCCATGGTGTCGCGCGCGCCGCGGCTGTGGAAGGAGATCTACCGCTTTACCGACGGCACCGACGCCAACCAGGCGCGCTGGGGCCCCGTGGCCCACCGCACGCTCTTTCGCGAGTTCCGGCGCCTGCTCAAGTCCGGCCCGTGGCGCGTGTGCCTGTGCACCCACTTTCTTCCCGCCCAGCTCGCCGCCGGCCGCTTCGGCCTTCCCCCGCTCAACCTGGTCATCACCGACTTTGGCCTGCACCGCTTCTGGGTGCAGCGCGGCGTGGCCCAGTACTTCGTCGCCACCGACACCATGGCGACGGACCTGCGCCGCCGCCGCGTGCGCCGCAGCCGCATCGCGGTCACGGGCATCCCCATCGCCACCGCGTTCGCCCACGCGCCCTCGCGTGCGGAGGCGCGCGCGGAGCTGGGGCTGGCGCAGGACCGGCCGGTTGCGCTGGTGATGGGCGGCGGGCTGGGGATCGGCGTGGAAGAGGCGACCGCGGCGGCGCTGCAGGCCACGCACCCCGCGGTGCAGATCGTGACCATCTGCGCCAAGAACGAGGCGGCGCG
>DASTVC010000859.1:0-4092 GCA_035759295.1 Longimicrobium sp.
CCTGGTTGCCCGGCTGGTAGAAGAGGCGAAAGAGCGACACGCGCTGCAGCAGGAACTCCGCCGGCGACTTCTTGCGCAGGATGCCGCTGTAGTGCTCTACCCCCGCGCTGGCGATGGAGAACGCGCCCGACCGCTCCGGCCAGT
Source organism: Longimicrobium sp. (assembly GCA_035759295.1). Classification (GTDB taxonomy): domain Bacteria; phylum Gemmatimonadota; class Gemmatimonadetes; order Longimicrobiales; family Longimicrobiaceae; genus Longimicrobium. The sequence continues at coordinate 145 of DASTVC010000859.1, forward strand.
CCGGGTGCTCGGCGCCGATCTCCGCCTCCACGCCGTGCCATAGCGACAGCAGCAGCTCCAGCGGCACCTCTTCCGTCTGGCTGGCCGCGGCGATGCGCGCGCGGTCGTCCGCCGGCACCCGCGCCAGCACGCGCTCCACCCCCTCGTCACCCACGAGAGACCGGACGTACGCGAGGGTGGAGCGCAGGGTGCTCCCCTTGGCCTGCTGCTGCGTGGCGATGGCGTTCATCTGGATCCGTTGGCTGCTGATTCCTGGCCTACGATGAGCACGTGCATGATCTGCCCTTCACCCTCATAGGTGCGGATGGTCACCGGCGCCCGGCGCATCCAGTCCGGCGCGGGATTGTAGCCGCGCGGCCAGGGGCGGCCGGTCGCGCCATCCACCAGCAGCGCGCTGACGTTGTTTCCGTCATTGTCGCTGTAGCCCTGCGCGCCCACGTACGAAAAGACGGTGATCCCGTTGTGCGGGACGGAGACCTCGACGCTGTCGGCCCGTACGCGCAGGATGAAGCCCGCGCGGGTGGCGGCATACGGAGGAAGCATGGCGACGGGGCCGCTCCACGCCTCCGCGCGGGGGTCGCGAAAGTGCGCCAGCGGCCCGCCGGGCACCTCCCACGGACGAAAGCTGTTCAGCAGCCTCCGGACGACGACCGGGCGCTCCAGGTCGTGCTCCAGCCGTCCGTCGCGGTACCGCATCCACTGGCCGGTGAAGTACATCCCCGCGCCCCGCCGCGGATCGCGAAGCTCCGTCCAGCGGGTGGCGATCAGCCGGCACGGGCCGCCGCCCGCCGGCCGGGCGAACGAGCCGCGCGGATCGAAATCGTCCACGTTCACGCGCAGCGGCGGGCGCGCGGGATCGGCGCCGCTGAAGATGGAGAGCCGGTAGTAGTTGATTCCCAGCCCGTTGCTCTGGTCCATCCACTCGGAAACGATCAGCTCCGCCCTGCCGTCCGCGTCCAGATCGCCCGTCATCGGCCGCAGGGACCCAGCCGATCCCGCCATGCTGTAGTCCGCCGGCCACTCGTGCACCGTCTGCCCGTTCGCGATCACGCGGAGGGCCTGGGTGGTGTCGCTGGCGCAGGAGCAGACACGGCGCCCGTCCGGCAGCGTGACGCACCGGGCGCGGGCGCAGCCGGGAACGCGCGCCTCCCCCGACGAATCGGTGACGACGATCGCGGGATTGCGGCCCGCGGTGCAGGGCACGTCCGTACGCCACGCGTCGGTGGATGCAGAGGCGAATGCGGAGGGCCGGAGCGCGGCCCACCCGGCGAGAACGACGGCTCCGGCAAGGATGAAGGGGCGAAGGATCATGGTGCGCCACCAGCGGAATGGGGATGACGGTACCACAGGGCGCGCATTGTAGGCGGCGCCCCGCCCCACTGTTCCATCCCGCGTCCCTCCGTTCGACGTGCCCGATCAAGCCAATGCCGGCGCCCTCATCACGTGTACCCCGCCGTGACAAAGCTTGCGGCCGGCCTCGTGGGGCGCAAACATGCGGATCGCGCGATCAGGCGTTCATCCTGCCATGGAAATGCGAATCATGATCCGTCCCTTCCATCTCCGGCCTCTGCTTTTGCTGGCGCTTGCCGGCCTCCCCGCGTGTACCCCGGCGAAAGGCCCGTCGCCGCTGGAGCAGCCGGCCGCCTACGCGCGCACGCCCGGTGAAACGCTGCGGTACCGGGAACGCTACGAGTGGTCCTCCGGCTTGGGAATGAGCGTTCCGCCGGAGGCGGAGGAGTCCCGGAGCGTGCGTGAGACCCACGTGGCCATCCAGTTCACCGGGGCCGACACGGCCCGGGCGTGGATCGAGTCGCTGCGGATTGCCACGCCAGGCCAGCCCGAGCAGGTGGCAGGGGCGGACGTTCTCCATCGACCGTTCCTGCTGACGATCGGCCCGCAGGGAGTCGACAGCGTCTTGCAGAGGCCCCCGATTCCCAGCGGGTGGGAGGTCGATCAATTCTTCACGCGGTACCTTCCCCGTCTGCCCGGCGGTCCGCTGACCCTCGGACGGACGTGGCAGAATGCGTCCCACGTGGACCTCTCGGACTCCATCTGGTCCGGCGGGCTGAACCGCACGACGAACTACCGCGTCGTAGGCGACAGCGTCACGCGCGGCGAGCGGGTGGTGGTGGTAGAGTACACCGTGCTGAACGAAAGCCAGCGGCGCATGCGCAATTCCCCCACCGAGGCGCCGGGCATGCCGTACCTGCGGCCGATGGTGATCTCAACCTTCCACGAGGAGCAGGGCCGCCTGTACCTTGCGCCTCGGACCGGCCGGCTGGTCCTCCGCACGCGCAGCGGAGTGTACGAGCAGAGCAGCACCTCGTATACCAACGTAGAGGCCAGTACCGTGGTCACCAACTACCGCGGGTCGAGCGAGTTGATCTCCGCGGGGCGCAGGTAGACGGCGCCCCCCTACACCGCCGCGGGCTCCAGCGCGGCCAGCGCGCGGCGGTCGGGCTTGCCGCTCCCCAGCCTCGGGATTTCGGGGAGGATGACGATGATCTTGGGCACCTTGTAGCCCGCCAGGCGCGTCCGGGCGTGCGCCGCCACCTCCGTCTCCGTCAGCATCGCGTCGGGGCGGGGGACCACGAAGGCGCGGCCCACCTCGCCCCACTTCTCATCCGGCACGCCGACGACGACGGCTTCCGACACGCCGGGGCAGTCGCAGAGCGCCGCCTCCACCTCCGCGGGAAAGACGTTCTCGCCGCCGGAGATGTACATCTCCTTGCGCCGCCCGCAGATGCGGTACGCGCCGTCCGCGTCCCGCATCGCCAGGTCGCCGGTGCGCAGCCAGCCGTCGGGGGTAAAGGCGGCGGCGGTCTGCTCGGGGTTGCGCAGGTAGCCGGCGAACACCTGCGGACCGCGCAGCAGCAGCTCGCCCGGCTGGCCTTCCTCCGCCTCCGCGCCGTCGTCGCCCTCCAGCCGCATCTCCAGGAACGGCACGGGCCAGCCCACGCTCCCCGGCCGCCGCACCGCCTCGTCATCCGAAATGGCGAAGCAGTTGGGTCCGCACTCCGTCAGTCCGTATCCCTCGCGAAAGGTGTAGCCCGCCTCCCGCACGCGCGCCGCCAGCGACGCCGGGCAGGGCGCGCCGCCGCTGACGAACCGGCGGAGACGCGGCAGGGGCCGCCCCCAGCGCGCGCTTTCAGTCATCAACAGAAGTTGGGTGGGGACGGTGAGGGCGACGGTGCACCGCTCCTCCTCGAACGCGGCCAGGAACCCGTCCGCATCGAACCCGTCCAGCAGGACCACGGTGCCGCCGCGGTGCCAGAGGGGCGTGGCGAAGACGTTCCATCCACCCGTGTGAAAGAGCGGCGTGCTCACCGGCGCCACGTCGTCTGCCGTGAGCTCCCACGCGGTGGTGGTGGCGATGGCGTTCCACAGGATCTGGCGATGCGGAAGGACGGCCCCCTTGGGCCTCCCCGTGCTCCCCGAGGTGTAGAGGATGAGCAGCGGATCGTCCCCATCCACCTCCACGTCGTCGACGGGTGCATACGACGCGTCGAGCAGGCGCGGCGCTTCGTCGTCCAGGTCCATCCAGATGCTGTCCGCGGACGCGTCCTCCGCCTTGTCGCGGAAGCGCGCTTCGCCGATGAGCAGGTCGGGGCGGGCGTCGGCCAGGATGGGGGCCAGCTCGGCGGCGGAGAGGCGCCAGTTGAGCGGCAGCAGCGCTGCGCCGATGCGCCCGCAGGCAAAGAACAGCTCCGCCAGCTCGCGCCGGTTCCCCGCCAGCGCCGCCACGATGCCGCCGCGCCCGATGCCGCGCGCCCGCAGCACGCCCGCCCAGCGGTCCGCGGCCGCGTCCAGCTCCGCATACGTCTGCCGCCCGCCGCGCGCGCGGTCGACGAGCGCCACGCGGTCCGGGGCGATGCGCCGCCAGTAGCGCAGCGGATCGGGGCGGCGCGGAAAGGCGAGCGGGTGCATCAGGCGCGCGGGTGGGCGAGG
>DASTVC010000860.1:0-12015 GCA_035759295.1 Longimicrobium sp.
CGGGCAAGACCTGGTACGACGCGCTGCAGATCAAGGTGGACCGCGGCTACCGCGGCAATCCGTCCACCGGCCACGGCTGGGGCGCGGGGCTGGCGGTGACGATCGCCGAGCGCGAGACGCAGGGCTTCAACGACCTGTTCAGCTTCCCCAACGCGACCGACTACCCGCGCCAGAAGCGCAACGACGAGCCGCTGCGCATCGTGGGCAACTGGATCGTGGACGTGCCCTGGGCGTGGGGAATCCAGTTCAGCGGGCTGGTGAACCTGGGGACGGGGACGCGCGTGGACGTGGGCGGCCGCTTCGACTGCAACAACGCCAGCACCTGCTTCGAGGGCGGCGGCTTCGAGCCGGAAAAGCACTCGTTCATCATCCCCGACGCGTTCGCCTACCGCATGGTGGACCTGCGCCTGCGCAAGGACTTCGTGCGCACGGGCGGCAACCGGCTGGGCGTGTCGGCCGAGGTGTTCAACGTATTCAACTTCGACAACCTGGGCTGCTACAGCACCTTCAACCGCGACGACCCCAACTTCGGGCGCGCGGGGTGCGTGGTGAGCGATCCGCAGCGGCTGCAGGTGGGACTGGAGTACAACCACCGGTAGGACGGCGGTACGAAGGTACGGAGTGCGTGAGTGCGTGAGTGCGTGAGTGCGGGGCCGCCACGGGAGGGCTGGTGGCGGTCCCGCGCCGCGCGGGTCGGGAACCCTGAGGGCGTGCACGTGATGCGATCCATCGTCCGCGGTGCTGTTCTGTTCGTCGCGCTCGGCACCGGCGCGTGCGCGTCCGCCACCAGCAGCGGGGGCGGGGCGCCGATCCCGGCGGAACAGGAGGCGTTCCTGGATACGCTGCAGGAGCGCACCTTCCGCTGGTTCTGGGAGACGACGAATCCGGCGAACGGGCTGGTGCCGGACCGCTGGCCCACGCCGTCGTTCAGCAGCGTGGCGTCCGTGGGATTCGGGCTGACGGCGTACGCGGTGGGGGTGGAGCGGGGATGGGTGTCGCGGTCCGACGCGGTGGACCGCACGCTCACCACGCTCCGCTTTTTCTGGAACGCGCCGCAGGGACCGGCGGCCAGCGGGACGACGGGATACAACGGCTTCTTCTATCACTTCCTGGACATGAACACGGGGCGCCGGTTCGAGCGGGTGGAGCTTTCCACCATCGACACCGGGCTGCTGATGATGGGCGTCCTGGCCGCGGCCGAGTACTACCGCGGCAGCGACCCGCGCGAGGCGGAGATCCGCGCCCTGGCGGACTCCCTCTACCGCCGCGTGGACTGGGCGTGGGCCGCCAGTCCGCGTCCGCCGCGCATCAGCATGGGGTGGCACCCCGAGTCCGGCTTCATCCCCCACGACTATCGCGGCTACAGCGAGGCGATGTTCCTGTACGTCCTCGCCATGGGCTCGCCCACACACCCCGTCGATCCGTCTGCGTGGGAGGCGTTTACGTCCACCTACGTGTGGATGGACTTCCGGGGATATCCGCAGGTCAACTTTCCTCCCCTGTTCGGCCACCAGTACTCGCACGCGTGGATCGACTTCCGCGGCATCCGCGATCCGTACATGCGCGGCAAGGGGCTGGACTACTTCGAGAACTCGCGCCGGGCCACGCAGGCGCAGCGGGCGTACGCCATCGCCAACCCCATGGGGTGGGATGGATACGGCGCGGACCTGTGGGGGCTGACGGCGGCGGACGGGCCGAAGGATACCACGGTCGTCATCAACGGAAAGTCGCGGACCTTCTTTACCTACCGCGCCCGCGGCGTGGCCGGCGACTTCGTGGAGGACGACGGCACGCTGGTGCCCACGGCGGCGGGCGGATCCATCGCCTTCGCGCCCGAGATCGCCATCCCCGCGCTGATGAACATGCGGCGGACGTACGGCGACAACCTCTTTCAGCGCTACGGTTTCCTGGACTCCTTCAACCCCACCCTCAAGCAGCCGATGGCGCTGCAGCACGGGCGCATCGTCCCCGGCGTGGGGTGGTTCGACGGCGACTACCTGGGGATCGACCAGGGGCCCATCGTGCTGATGATCGAGAACCATCGCAGCGACCTGGTCTGGCGCCTGATGCGCGGGAACGAGCACGTGGTCCGCGGCCTGTGCCGCGCGGGCTTCACGGGCGGCTGGATCGAAGGCCGCTGTGGCTGATCGGTGGATGTGGACGACAGGGATCGAGCTGGCGTCCGACGGCGCCCCCCATCCCCGGCCCTTCCCCCATGAACTGCATGGGGGAAGGGAGAATTCGATCCCGTTTCCGCAGCGCCCCAAGCGAACCGCCATCCGTCGCACGGTTCTGCTCGGCGGATGCGCGGTGCTGCTGGCTGCGTGCGCGCGGAATGCGAGCACCACCGCGTGGACGGGGCAGGATCCGCATCACCTGCCGCCGGAGCGCATCGGCGAGAGTCCTGCTGTCGCGCCGGACCCGCCGCCGGTGCGCGAGGGGCCGCGGCCGGTGCGGATCGACCCGGCGGAGGAGGCGTTCGTCGATTCGGTGCTGGCGTTGATGACGCTGCCGGAAAAGCTGGGGCAGCTCAACCAGGTCGCGGGGCGCTGGGGGCCCGGCGGCGTGATCGTCGACACGCTGGAAGAGCGGCGGGTGCGCACGGGGCAGGTGGGCAGCTTCCTGAGCGTCTACGGCGCGAACGCCACCCGGCGCCTGCAGCGCGTGGCGGTGGAGGAGTCGCGGATGCGCATCCCCATCCTGTTCGCGCACGACGTCATCCACGGCTTCCGCACCGTCTTTCCCGTGCCGCTGGCGGAGGCGGCGAGCTGGGACCCCGCGCTGGTGCGGGAGAACGCGCGCATCGCGGCGGCGGAGGCGACTGCGTACGGCATCCACTGGACCTTCGCGCCCATGGTGGACGTTGCCCGCGACCCGCGCTGGGGGCGGATCGTGGAGGGCGCGGGGGAGGATCCGTATCTCGGCAGCGCGATGGCGGCGGCGCGGGTGCGCGGGTTCCAGGGCGCGGACCTGCGGGCGCCGCTTTCCATTGCCGCCACGGCCAAGCACTTCGCGGCGTACGGCGCGGCGGAGGGCGGCCGCGACTACAACATCGCCGACGTTTCCGACCGCACCCTGCGCGAGACCTATCTGCCGCCGTTCCGCGCCGCCGTGTGCGCCGGCACGCAGACGCTGATGGCCAGCTTCAACGAGATCGGCGGCGTCCCCGCGCACGGCAGCCGCGCGCTGCTGACGGACGTGCTGCGCGAGGAGTGGGGCTTCCGCGGCCTGGTGGTCAGCGACTGGGCGGGGGTGCAGGAGATGATGCCGCACGGCGTCGCCGGCACGCGCGGGGCGGCGGCGCGCATCGGCCTGCACGCGGGCGTGGACATCGACATGGTGAGCGAGGTCTTCCGTAAGAACCTGCCGGCGGAGATCGAGGCCGGCCGCGTGCCGATGGACGAGCTGGACGAGGCCGTGCGCCGCGTGCTGCGCCTGAAGTACCGCCTGGGCCTGTTCGCGAACCCGTACTCGCGCGGCGACGCGGCGCGGGAGCCGGCCGTGGGCGCGCTCCCCGCAGTGCACCGCCGCGCCGCGCGCGAGGCCGCCGCGCGGTCGATGGTCTTGCTGAAGAACGACGGCGCCGTGCTGCCGTTCGATCGCGCCCGCATCCGCCGCATCGCCGTCGTCGGCCCGCTGGCGACGGACCGCCACTCGCCGATGGGCAGCTGGGCCGGCGCCGGCCGCGACGACGAGGTGGTGACCGTGCTCGACGGCATCCGCGCCGCGGCGGGGCGGGGGATCGAGGTCATCCACGCGCCCGGCGTCGAGAACGTGCTGTCGACGGAGCGCGGCGGCTTCACGCCGGCGGAGCGCGCGGCGCGCCGGGCGGACGCGGTGGTGCTGGTGGTCGGCGAGACGGAGAACATGAGCGGCGAGGCCAGCAGCCGCGCGTATCTCGATCTTCCCGGCGCGCAGCGGGAGCTGGTGGATGCGGTCCGCCGCGCGGCGGGGAACAAGCCGCTGGCGGTGGTGCTGATGAACGGCCGCCCGCTCGCCATCGAATGGATGCACCAGAGCGTGCCCGCCATCCTGGAAGGCTGGTTCGGCGGGGTGGAGATGGGGAGCGCGGTGGGGGACGTGCTCTTCGGCGACGTGAACCCGGCCGGCAAGCTGCCGGTCACCTTCCCGCGGACGATCGGGCAGATCCCCATCTACTACAGCCATCGCCAGACCGGCCGCCCCGCGCACCCGCTGAACGAGTACACGTCCAAGTACGAGGACGCGCCCTGGACGCCGCTCTACCCGTTTGGCCACGGCCTGAGCTACACCTGGTTCCGCTACGGGCCGATGCGCCTGAGCGCGATCCGCATCACCCCCGCGGACTCACTGACGGTGACGGTGGACGTCACCAACGCCGGTCCGCGCGCGGGGGACGAGGTGGTGCAGCTGTACGTGCAGGACCGCGTCGCCAGCATGACGCGTCCGGTCAAGGAGCTGCGCGGCTTCCAGCGCATCCGCCTGAACGCGGGCGAGACCCGCACCGTCACCTTCCGCCTGGACGTGGACGACCTGGCGTTCTGGGGCCCGGGATTGCGCCGCATCGCGGAGCCGGGCGCGTTCGTCGTGGAGGTGGGCACCAGCTCGGACCGGGTGCAGGGCTCGGAGTTCTTGCTGACGACGGCGGATGGCCAGCCGGTCTCCGTCCCCGAGCGCTGCGAGGCGGCGTGATGCGCATTCCGGGACCGAAGGATCGAGGCGTTTCGAATGGCCCTGGGCTGGCGTCCGCGGGGGCCCCCCTCTCCCGGCCTCTCCCCCGTATACTGCACGGGGGAGAGGTGACGAGCGCCGAGGTTTTCAAAGCGCGATCGAATTCTCCCCTCTCCGCGAGGAACGAGCGGGGAGGGGCCGGGGGAGGGGCACTCCGTCGGGCGCAGTTCGATGCCGGTCGTCGAGCCGCCATCGCGCTCCTCCCCCTGCTTGCCGCGTGCGGGGGCGGCGGGGAAGAAGCGGAGGTGCGCACCATCCGTTTCTGGGCGATGGGGCGCGAAGGCGAGGTGGTGGAGCAGCTTGTACCGGAGTTCGAGCGCCGCAACCCCGGTATTCGCGTCGACGTGCAGCAAATCCCCTGGAGCGCCGCGCACGAGAAGATGCTCACGGCGTTCGTGGGGGATGCGACGCCGGACGTGGCGCAGCTGGGGAACACCTGGGTGCCGGAGTTCCAGGCGCTCAACGCGCTGGAGCCGCTGGACGCCCGCGCCGCCGCGTCGCGATCCACGCCGCGCGCGGACTACTTCGAAGGCATCTGGGACACCAACGTGGTGGACGGGCAGACGTACGGGCTGCCCTGGTACGTGGATACGCGCGTCCTGTTCTATCGCCCGGACCTGATGGCGGCGGCCGGCTATCCCCAGCCGCCGACCACGTGGGCGCAGTGGCTGGACGCCATGCGGAAGATGAAGGCGCGGATGGGCCCCAATCAGCACCCCATCCTGCTGCCCACCAACGAATGGCCGCAGCCGGTGATCCTGGGGATGCAGTCCGGCGGCACGCTTCTCCGCGACGGCGGCCGCTACGCCGACTTTTCCAACGCCGCCTTCCGCCGCGGCTTTACGTTCTACGTCGACCTCTTTCGTGAGGGGCTGGCGCCGCGGGTGAGCGCGTCGGAGATCAGCAACCGCTACCAGGAGTTCGAGCGCGGCAACATCGGCATGTTCATCACGGGGCCGTGGGAGATCGGCGAGTTCGGCACGCGGGTGACCAACGCGCCCTGGGCTACGGCGCCCATGCCGGGGCCGGACGGATTGGGCGTGTCGCTGGCGGGCGGGGCGTCGCTGGTGCTCTTTCGCGGCTCGCGGCAGAAGGACGCCGCGTGGAAGTTCATCGAATTCCTTAGCGAGCCCGCCCAGCAGGTGCGCTTCTACGAGCTTACGGGCGACCTGCCGCCGCGGCGCAGCGCCTGGCAGTCGCCCGCGCTGGCGAACAACGTGCACGCGGCGGCGTTCCGCAGCCAGCTGGACCGCGTGGTGCCGCTGCCCAAGGTGCCCGAGTCGGAGCAGATCGTGAACAAGGTCTTCGAGCAGGGTGAGCGCGCCGCCCGCGGCTCCGCCACGGTGGATGAGGCGCTTCGCACGCTGGACGGCGAGGTAGACCGCCTGCTGGAGAAGCGCCGGTGGATGCTGGACCGGCGGGAGGGGGGACGATGAGGCAAGATTGGCGAGGGGATGAGGCGCTTCGACGGGTGTCGGCGCGCACCGACGCCTCCCCCCATCCCCGGCCCTTCCCCCATAAACTGCATGGGGGAAGGGAGAATTCGGTCGTGCTTCGGCAAAGGGGTGGCGAGGCTCTGAGACTCGGCGACGGGCATCGAACTGCGCCTGCGGGGTGCCCCTCCCCCGGCCCCTCCCCGTTCGTTCCTCACGGAGAGGGGAGAATTCGATCGCGCTCCGGGAGTCCCGGTTCGCGTCACCTCTCCCCCATGCAGTTTATGGGGGAGAGGCCGGGAGAGGGGGGTGCCCGCGGACGCAGCTCGACCGTTTTCGAATCGTTTCGATCCTTCGGCTGCCACCCCTCCCCCGCAGTTTGGGGGAGGGGTCGCCGGGCCGTTGCGAGGAACGAGCAAAAGGCCCCGGCGGGGGTGAGGGCCCGCGTCGCGCGGCGACGCGTGGAGGAGGCCCGCCCATGACTGACACCACCACGGGCACGGCGGACATCAGCATCCGTGCGGACGCCGGCCTCGCCGCGGCGGCGAAGGGCGGGCTGCGCGCGCCGGGGGAGCGAAACCCGGCGGCGTACGGATTCCTGGCGCCGGCGCTGGTGCTGATCTTCATCTTCTTCTTCCTCCCCGTCGTCGCGGCGCTGCTGCTGAGCTTTACCGACTTCGACCTGTACGCGGTGGGCGACCTGTCCAACGCGCGCTGGGTGGGGCTGCGCAACTACACCCAGCTGCTCACCCTGCCGCTGTTCTGGCAGGCGCTGCGCAACACCTTCTACTTCGCGCTCGTCGGCGGGCCGCTCTCCATCGGCGTGTCGCTGGCGGCGGCGCTGCTGCTCAACAACAAGCTGGTGCGCTTCAAGGGGCTGTTCCGCACCATCTACTTCGCCCCGTTCGTCACGACGCTGGTCGCCGTGGCCATCGTGTGGCGCTACCTGTACCACACGCGCTACGGGCTGCTCAACTACGGCCTGGGCGCGCTGGGGATGGAGCCCGTGGACTGGCTGGGCGACCCGCGCTGGGCCATGCCCGCCATCATCCTGATGACGGTGTGGAAGAGCTTCGGCTACAACATGCTCATCTTCATCGCCGGGCTGCAGGCGATTCCGGAGGAGCTGTACGAGGCGGCGCGCATCGACGGGGCCAGCGCCTGGCAGCGCTTTCGCCACGTCACGCTGCCGGGGCTGGCGCCCACGCTGGTGTTCGTGACCGTCATCACCATGATCGGCTTCTTTCAGCTCTTCGTGGAGCCGTACGTGATGACGTCGGGCGGGCCGCTGCGGTCCACGACGTCCGTGGTGCTGCTGATGTACGAGGAGGGCTTCCGCTGGTGGCGGATGGGGCATGCGGCGGCGGTGGCGTTCATCCTGTTCGTGGTGATCCTGTCGGCGACGCTCGTCCAACTGGCGCTGCAGAAGCGCGCGGAGGCCACGTGAACCCGCGCGCCGCCAGGTTCGCCATCTATGCGCAGCTGGTCCTGGGCGCGGTGCTGATGGTCATCCCCATGCTGTGGATGGTGAGCGCGTCGCTGATGCCGGCGGGGGAGGCGAGCACCTTTCCGCCGCGCCTGCTGCCGCGCCACGTGACGTTCGAGCACTACGTGTCGCTGTTCACGCGGCTGGACCTGGGCCGCTCGCTGATGAACAGCGCCATCATCGCGGTCACGGTGACGGGCATCAGCATCCTCATCAACTCCATGGCGGGGTACGCGTTCGCCAAGCTGCGCTTCCGCGGCCGCCACGGCCTGTTCCGCGTCCTGGCGGCCGGACTGGTGATCCCCACGCAGGTGTCGATGCTGCCGCTCTTTCTGCTGATGAAGCAGCTGGGGCTCATCAACAGCTACTGGGGGGTGATCATCCCGGGGATGGCGAGCATCTTCGGCATCTTCCTCATCCGCCAGTACGCGCAGTCGATTCCGGACGACCTGCTGGATGCCGCGCGGATGGACGGCGCCGGCGAGTTCCGCATCTACACCTCCATCGTGCTGCCGACCATCGTGCCCATCCTGGCGACGATGGGGATCTGGACGTTCCTGAGCACCTGGAACGATTTCATGTGGCCGCTCATCGTGCTGAGCGACGAGCGGCGGTACACGCTGCCGGTGGCGCTGGCGAACCTGGTGGGCGAGCACGTGCAGGACACGGAGCTGATGATGGCCGGCTCGGTGCTGACCATCATGCCGGTGATGCTCGTGTTCCTGTTCCTGCAGCGGTACTACATCCAGGGTGTGATGGTGGGGAGCGTGAAGGGATGAGGATCAGGATTCGGAGCGAGCGACAGGCCACCCCCCTCCCCGGCCCTCCCCCACAAACTGCGTGGGGGAGGGAGAATTCGAGCGCGTTCCGGACAGCCACTCGCGAAACCACCGTCCCCGTCTGTGACGGGGAGGCCCTCTCCCCCGACGGCCTTTTTGCTCGTTCCTCGCAACGGCCGTCGACCCCTCCCCCAACTGCGGGGGAGGGGTGGGGTGGGCCGGGAGCGCAGCGTGCTCCGGAGGGATTCGTAGCGGGATCGAATTCTCCCCTCTCCGTGAGGAACGAACGGGGAGGGGCCGGGGGAGGGGCACCGCGTGGGACTCGTGCCGTCCTGTCTATTCTCGCGCTCCTTGCCCTCGCGTCCTGCAGTCCCGTGCAGCCCGCTTCCGCACCCTCGGCTTCGACTGAATCCGCCGAATCCGCCGCGCAGACGCAGGTGCTGGACGACTTCGAATCCGTCGAGGGGTGGACGGCGCATCCGTCGGAAGGGGTGGAGCTGCGCATCTCGCAGGACAGCGGGTTCGCGGGAAGGGCGATGCGGCTGGACTTCGACTTTCGCGGCGGGGCGGGCTACGCAATCGCGCGCAGGTCCGTTCCCATCGACCTGCCGCAGAACTGGGAGTTCGCGTGGCGCATGCGGGCCGACGCGCCGGTGAACGACCTGGAGTTCAAGCTCATCGACCCATCCGGCGAGAACGTGTGGTGGATGAACCGCCGCCGCTTCGAATATCCGCGCGAGTGGCAGCGCATCCGCACCCAGAAGCGCCAGGTGGAGTTCGCCTGGGGGCCAAAGGGCGGCGGCGAGATGGATTCCGTCGCGCAGCTGGAGATCGTCGTCACCGCGGCGACAGGGGGGAAGGGGACGGTCTGGATCGACGACCTGACCTTCCGCGAGCGCGAGCCCAACACGCCGTACACGCTCACGCCCCGGGTGGACGGCTCGGCTTCGTTCCGCGAACTGCCTCCCGCGCTCGCCATCGACGACGACTCCGCGACCGCCTGGCGCGGGGGAGAGGACGCGTGGCTGTCGATCGACTTCCTGCGCGGGCGCGAGATGGGCGGGCTGGTGCTCGCGTGGGATTCGCTCGATTTCGCGACGGACTACACGCTGGAGACGTCGGACGATGGGGCGCGCTGGGAGACGGCGTACACCGTCGCGAATGGCAACGGCGGGCGCGACCCGCTCTACCTGCCGGAGACGGAGTCGCGTCACCTGCGCCTGCGCGTCACCCGCAGCAGCCGCGGGCAGGGTGTGGCGCTGCGCGACGTGGCCGTGCAGCCGGCGGAGTGGTCACAGACGCCGAACGCGTTCTTCGCCAACCTGGCGAAGGATGCGCCGCGCGGCGCGTATCCGCGCTACCTGACCGGTGAGCAGAGCTACTGGACGGTGGTCGGCGTCAGCGGCGACACCCGCGAGTCGACGATCAACGCGGACGGGATGGTGGAGACGGGGATCGGGATGCCGTCCATCGAGCCCTTCCTGTACGCGGATGGCCGGCTGCTGTCGTGGGCGGACGTCCGCGCCACGCAGTCGCTGGAGCAGGGGTATCTGCCGATCCCCTCCGTGGAGTGGAAGGCGCAGCCGCTGGAGCTTACGGTCACCGCGTTCCCCGGCGGCGAGCGCGAGGCATCCACCGTCTACGTTCGCTATCGGGTAGAGAACGCCTCCGCCGAACCGCGCGAGGCCACGCTCTACCTTGCGGCGCGGCCGTTCCAGGTGAACCCGTCCTGGCAGTTCCTGAACGTGCAGGGCGGGGTGGCGCGCATCCGCGACGTGTCGTTCGAGGCCGGCATGCTGCGACTGAATGGCCAGAACGCGCTCTACGCGATGACCCCGCCCGCCGGCCTGGGCGCGGCGCCCTTCGACGCGGGCGACGTGGTAGAGTACCTGCGGCAAGGGCGGCTTCCGGACGCCCCGATGGACGGGCCGCCCGGCTCCGGGTTCCACGTGCACGATCCGCGGGGCTTCGCCTCGGCCGCGCTGGCGTATCCGATGCGCCTGCCGCCGGGCGGCGTGCAGGACGTGATGGTGGCCATCCCGCTGCATCCGGGCTCGGCCGTGGCCGCGGCGACGCACGAGCCCCCCGCATGGCTCGGCGGACAGCTGCTGGAACGGTCGATCCGCACGTGGCAGGCGGAGCTCGACCGCTTCTCCCTGCGCCTGCCGGCGGCGATGCACGGCGAGGAGATCGCGAACACCATCCGCTCGCAGCTGGCGTACATCCTCATCAACCGCGACGGTCCGTCGATCCAGCCGGGCTCGCGCAGCTACGACCGCTCGTGGATCCGCGACGGCTCGCTGACCAGCGCCGCGCTGCTGCGCCTGGGCCACGCCGAGGAGGTGCGCGAATTCGCCGAGTGGTACGCGCCGCATCAGCGCGCCAACGGCTACGTGCCCTGCTGCGTCAGCCTGCGCGGCGCCGACCCCGTCCCCGAGCACGACAGCCACGGCCAGCTCATCTACCTGATCGCGGAATACCACCGCATGACGGGCGATCGGGCCTTTCTGCAGCGGATGTGGCCGCACGTGGAGCGCGCGGTGGCATTCATCGACACGCTGCGCCACGAGCGGATGACGCCCGAGTACCAGGCGGCGGACAAGCGCGCGTTCTTCGGGATGGTGCCGCAGTCCATCAGCCACGAGGGCTACTCGGCCAAGCCCATGCACTCGTACTGGGACGACTTCTTCGTCCTCACGGGGCTGAACGACGCCGTCTACGTGGCGAACGCGCTGGGTCGCGACGCGGACCGCGCGCGCTTCGCCGCCATCCGCGACGAGTTCCGGCGCGACCTGCTGGCGTCGCTGAACGCCACGATGGCGATGCACGGCATCGACTACCTTCCCGGTTCCGTGGAGCTGGGCGATTTCGACGCCACGTCCACTACTGTCGGCGTGAACCCGATGGACGGGCTCGGCCTGCTGCCGAGGGCGGCGCTGGAGAACACCTTCGAGCGCTACTATCGCCAGAGCATCCGCGCGCGGCTGGATGGCGCGGAGTGGGACGGCTACACGCCGTACGAGTGGCGCACGGTGGGCACCTTCGTCCGGCTGGGGTGGAAGGCGCGGGCGCACGAGGCGATCGGCCTCTTCTTCAGCCACCGCCGGCCGCAGGCGTGGAACCAGTGGGCGGAGGTCGTCTTTCGGGACGAGAAGTCGCCGCGGTTCATCGGCGACATGCCGCACACGTGGGTGGGGTCGGACTTCATCCGCTCCATCCTGGACCTGTTTGCCTACGAGACGGGCGACTCGCTGGTGATCGGCGCGGGCGTGCCGGAGCCGTGGGTGCGCGAGGGTGACGGGCTGGAGATGAGGGGCCTGCGCACGCGCTACGGCACGCTGGACCTGCGGATGCGCGCGGAGGGAAGCACCGTCCGCGTGACGGTCGACGGCGATCTGCGCGTCCCCGGCGGCGTGGTGATCCACACGCCGCTGGACCGGCCGATCGTCCGCGCGAGGGTGGACGGGCGAGTGGTGCGGGTGCCTGCCGGAGCGCGCGAGCTGCGGCTGCCCGCCGTGCCCCGCGACGTGGTGCTGGAGCACTGATGATGGGGAAACGCGTGAATCGGGGATTGGATGCGCTTCGGAAGGCGCGGCGCGGGGGGGGG
>DASTVC010000861.1:0-16278 GCA_035759295.1 Longimicrobium sp.
ACGGAGAGGGGAGAATTCGGAGGCACGACGGCTGGCATCGAGCTGCGTCCGCCGGGCGCCCCCTTACTCCCTCAGGTTCGCACCTCCCCCAAAAAAACCCTGGGGGAGGTGGACTTCGATCCCGCGCGACGGGCTTTGCTCCCACGCCCACCCCTCCCCCGCAGTTTGGACCCGCAGTTTGGGGGAGGGGTCGCCGGGCCGTTGCGAGGAACGAGCAAAAGGCCCCGGCGGGGGAGAGGGCCCCCGCGTCGCAGACGCGGCCTCCCCGTCCCACCCCCACCCCGTCCGAAGCACCCCGCGCCCCGTGGGACGTTTATCCCCTCTCCCGCGCAGTTTGCGGGAGAGGGCAGGCGAGGAACGAGCCGGGTGAGGGCCTACTCCCTCGGCAGCAGCAGCGTAAACGTGCTCCCCTCGCCATCCACGCTCGCCACCGTAAGGTCTCCGCCCATGCCGCGCGCCAGGTCGCGGCTGATGGCCAGGCCCAGCCCCACGCCGTCCTCGGGCTTGTTGAGCCGCCGGCCCACCTGCATGAAGGGGTCGAAGACGGCCTTCAGCTTGTCCTCCGGAATGCCGCGGCCGTTGTCGCGCACGTGGATGCGCACCCGCTCGCCGTCGGCGTCGCACGACAGGATCACCCAGCCGCCGGGGTCGGTGAACTTGATGGCGTTGCCCACCAGGTTCAGCAGGATCTGCCGCGTCCGCTCGTCGTCGGCGCGCAGGCACAGGCCGGGCTCGCAGCGCTGCGCGGTGTAGGCAATGCCGCGCGCCTGCGCCTGCGGGGCCACCAGCGGCTCCACGGTGGAGAGCAGCTCCTGCGCGCTGAGCGTTCGCAGGTCGAACTCGATGTGCCCCGCCTCCAGCCGCGCGTGTGAGAGGATGTCGTTGATGAGGGTGAGCAGGTGGCGCTGGTTGGTGCCCACGCGGCGCAGCGCCTCCTGCTGGGCGTCGGTGACGGGGCCGTGAATCCCCATCTCCAGCAGCCCCACGTATCCCCCGATGGCGTTCAGCGGGGTGCGCAGCTCGTGGCTCATGGCGGCCAGGAACTCCGCCTTGACGCGGTTGGCGGTCTCGGCCTCGGCGCGGGCGGCCTCGGCGTCGGCGCGGGCGCGCTCGCTCTCCGCCAGCAGCGCCTCCACCTGCTGCCGCGCGCGCACCTGCTCGGTGACGTCCGTCCCGTGGGCGATGATGCCGGCCGGCACCCCGTCGCCCTCCAGCAGCGGCAGGTAGCTGAAGTCCAGGAACCGCTCCTCGGCGTCCCCCTCCGTCCGGGCCAGCATGATGGGCACCTCGCGCCCGATGAACGGCGTTCCCGTCCGCAGCACCTCGTCCAGGAGGTCGACGAATCCCTGCGCGGCCACTTCGGGAAGCGCCTGGCGCACGGGCCTGCCCAGAATGTCGCGGCGCCCCACCAGCTGGGAATACGCCTCGTTGATGAGGGTAAAGGTGTGCTCCGGGCCGCGCAGCACCGCCAGGAACGCGGGCGCCTGCTGAAAGACGTACTCCAGCCGCGAGCGCTCGCGCTCCAGCTCACGCATCAGCCGCTCGCGCTGCACCTCGATCTGCCGCTCCACGACGCGCAAGGCGATCTCGGTGGCGGCGGACTCCAGGAACACGCGGTAGCTCTGGTCCCACGGCAGCCGCGGGCTCAGCCCCGCCACCAGCATCCCCGCGCGGCGGCCCGTCCCCGGCGCGCGCAGCGGGAGGACGGCGGCGGCCAGCGGCGGCTCCGGCCAGGGCCCCAGCCCGGCGGCGGCCTCCCATCCGCCGATGTCGATCACGCCCGCTTCGGCCGAGGCGACGGCGCGGGCCAGCGCCGGATCGTCCGTCCACGCGCCGCGCTCGATCCCCACCAGCTCCACCAGCGCCGCGGTGGCCGGGGACTCGTCCTCGGGGCACAGGTAGCAGAGGGCGAAGGGGACGTCGTGCGGCTCGGCGGCCAGGACGCGGGCCTCGGCGGAGGCGGTCTCTTCGCAGGTGGGGTGCAGGGGGACGGCGGCCAGCGCGGTAAGGGTGCGCAGGCGGCGCTCGCCCAGCACGGCGGCGGTGGTCTCCTGGCACACCACCAGCGTGGCGCCGACGGAGCCGTCGTCGTCGCGCACCGGGCTGTAGCTGTAGGTCCAGTAGACCTCTTCCATCCGCCCGTTGCGCTCGATGGCCACCAGCTGGTTCTCGTGCCAGGTGGCCTCGCCCGTGGTCATCACCTGGTGAATCTGGGGGCCGATGATGTCCCAGATGTCCGTCCAGAACTCCTCGCCGCGCATTCCCAGGGCGCGCGGGTGGCGGCCGCCGGTGCCCAGGCTGGGGCGGTAGCCGTCGTTGTAGATCTGCACGAGATCCGGCCCCCAGAACAGGAACATGGGGTGCCGGGAGTTCAGCACGGTGTGCACGGTGGCGCGCAGGCTGTAGCTCCACCCGCTCACCGGCCCCAGCGGCGTGCGCGACCAGTCCATCTCGCGGCACAGCCGCCCCATCTCGCCGTCGTGCGAAAACACGGTCCGGTGGTCCAGCCGGGCCGGCTCGGGCGCAACACTCATCTATGCTTCATGCAACGGGTTCCGGCCCTCGCGCGCTTCCGGTGAACGTACGGCGCGAGCGGCCGCAATGGGAATAGAGGATGGATGCTTCCGCAATTCCCGGACAACGCCGGCCGCGCCCGGGCAGCCGGGCGCTTGGCGGGGGATGCCGCTCGTGGTAGCATTCCCGACCTTCGCCCCTGTCCCTTCTCCATTCCCGGGAATGCATCCGAGCCCTTCACGCCGAGCCCATCGAGCGCTGCGACGTTCCGCGTACGCGGCGTTCGCCTACGCCGTGCTGCAGATGTGGTTTCTTCCCGCGATCGTCCACCGCGGCCCGGACGGCTGGACGTGGGAGCCATGGACGCTGCTGGAGGTGGGGCTCAGCCTGGCCGTGGGCGCGCTGATCTGGCGCGGCAGCAGGATCGCGGCGGGGGTGGCGGCGGCGTACGGCGCATGGCGTCTGGCCCTGGCGGTGCTGGCGGTCGTGTGGGTGCTGAATGGCAGGGCCGTGACGATGGAGTACGGTCCCGCCTGGGTGCTCTCGCAGCTGGTCGTGCTGCCGTTCGACATCTTCTGGCTCTTGGGCGGCCTCGCGGTGCTGCGCGAGTGGCGCGCGCGCCGAATGGCCGCAACCCATGGCGCCGACGATGAAATCGCCCGTTGAGCGCATCACGGTCGATTTCTAGAAAACCGGGGTTTGCCGCGGCACGGCCTCCTGGTCTCCCGCGCTGCAGGCGCTTCCCGCGCGGCTCGCCGCGGCCGGCGGGGCCAACCTGGTGGTCGCCTCCCTTCCCGAGGAGCCGCCGCCTGCTTCGTCCTGATCCCCGGAAGCGGTGCGTGATGCCAGATCCGCGAAAGATCCCTCGTTACGGGACGCGGCGACCTTCACGCGGAGCGGGTAGGCGCAGGATCAGCCGCGGGCAGGGCGGTTCTTGTCGATGATGGCGGCGATCAGCAGCAGAAAGGCCAGCGCGCGCAGCCCGTACAGCGGCAGCGCGGCGTCGGGCGTGCCGCCCACCAGTGCCAGCGCCACGCGCTGAACCGCCAGCAGGCCGAACGACACGGCGAAGGCAAGGAACAGCCGGTCGCGCGTCTCGCGCCAGAAGCGCAGGAAGAAGAGCCCCGCCACCATGTACCCCATGGCGATGGCGCCGGCGATCAGGCTGACCATCACCCGCGCCTCCCGCCCGTGCGCGCGCCGCTCACCGGGACTCCCACACCAGGCCGTAGACCAGCAGCGCCAGTCCCGCCAGCGCCGGCAGGCTGCGCCAGACCGACAGGTCTATCGTGGGCGCCATCCGCATGTCGATGAACAGCAGCAGGTTGTTCAGCGCCAGCCCGCAGAAGCACAGCCCCGCCCACAGCAGCAGGCGAACGCGGCTCTGCAGGTAGCCGCGCACCAGCAGCACGGCGCACGTCAGGCTGGTGAGCGCGCACAGCGCGTAGACGAAGGTCGCCATTCAGCCTCCCGGGCGGCGCAGCCGGAAGGCGTCCGCAAAGCTGCGCACGGGGTCGTCCTTGGGTTTGTCGTAGATCATGCGCACCACGCCCACGCGGTCCGCGCGGTAGGCGCGCGCGAGCGTGTCCACGCGCTCCGCCAGCGCGGGGGAGGCGGGCGCGTAGCGATAGCGGGGGTCCGCCGCGCCGTCGGTCATCAGCAGCCCCGCCCGGGCCAGCTCGTCCATCCGCAGCAGCGCAGCGGCCGGCACCGTGTACACGCGCTCGCTCACGTCGACGGCCGAAAACGATCCTCCGGGCTCGGCGTGCAGCAGAAGCAGCACGTCCAGCTGCTCGGCCGACGACAGGTGTTCGGAGATGAACCGGCGTGCATCGCTCAGGTCGGCGTCGTTCGCCACGCGGCTGGGCTTCCGGGGCAGGGGCGTGTGTACGGGCCGCGCGGCACCCGGCGCGTACGGCGGGCAACGCGCGGGCGGCGTTCGGCCGTGTCCCGACGCAGGATTCGAACCCCGGCGGGTGGCAAGTCCTGGCGCGGGACGATGGCGCGGTGCTACTCCGCGGTGAAGCGGTAGACGGTGCGGGACGTGTAGCGCTCGCCGGGGCGCAGGATGCAATCGGGGAATTCGGGGTGGTTGGGCGAGTCGGGGAACTTCTGCGGCTCCAGGCAGAAGCCGCAGCGGTATCCGTACGGCTGGCCGCCCTTGCCCACCGCGCTGCCGTCCAGGTAGTTGCCGGAGTACAGCTGCAGCCCCGGCTCGGTGGTGAACAGCTCCAGCACCCGCCCCGACACCGGCTCGTGCACGCGCGCGGCGCTCGACAGCGGCGCGTCGCCATCCGAGACCACGAAGTTGTGGTCGTAGCCGCCTACCCCCGCCAGCCGCGGGTCCGGGTCGCCGATGCGCGCGCCGATCGTCGTCGGGCGGCGGAAATCCAACGGGGTGCCGGCCACGGACGCCAGCTCGCCGGTGGGAATGAGATCCTCCGCGGCGGTGAAGCGGTCGGCGCGCAGCTCCAGCTCGTGGTCCAGCACGTCGCGGGCGGGGTCGCCGGACAGGTTGAAGTAGGTATGCTGCGTAAGGCTCACCGGCGTGGGCTGGTCGGTCTCCGCCGCGTAGTCGATCACCAGCGCGCCTTCCTGCGTCAGGCGGTAGGTCACGGTGACGTCCAGGTTGCCGGGGTATCCCTGCTCGCCGTCGGGGCTGCGGTAGTCCAGCCGCACGCCGACGGTCCCGCTCTCCTCCAGCGGCTCCACCCGCCACGGCACCTTGTGAAAGCCGCCGGGGCCGCCGTGCAGGTGGTTGCCGCCGTCGTTCACCGGCAGCGTGTACACGCGCCCGTCCAGCCGAAAGCGCCCGCCGCGGATGCGGTTGGTGAACCGTCCGATCAGCGCGCCGATGTAGAAACGGTCGGCCACGTAATCGTCCAGTCGGTCGAAGCCCAGCACCACGTCGCCCAGCCGGCCTTCGCGGTCGGGTACGCGCAGGGCGGCGATGGCGCCCCCGTATCCGATCACCTCCATCTCCATCCCCGACGCCCCGCGCAGCGCGAACCGCTGCACCGGCGTGCCGTCCGCCAGGTGTCCGAAACGCGAGCGCTGGATACGTGACTCGCCGCCGTTCATGCGTGCGATCAAATCCGTGGGTGAAGGACGGCATGCGGGCCGATGGGCCCGTCATCAATCGAACGAACCGCGGCGAGCCGCGCCAGCCGCGCGCGCATTCGCCTTCGCGCTCAGCGGGCGTCCGGGTGCCGTGCGGCCCCCGGACGGCAGGATGCCGATGCGCGCGGCACGGGAGGATTCGTCCGTCCCCGCACGCGTTTGTTGAGTCCGCCGCGAAGGCCCCCTATCATCTCCTTAGAGTGTGTTTAAGAATCAGCCTGACCGATTGATTTCCTGAGGAAGGCGCCGCTCCCAACCCTCTGCTGCGCAAGCAATTTGGCGCCGACCGAAGGATCTCGCCGGCAGCACCTGGGGGCTGGATCAGTGCCGCGTGGCCGGCCCCGCAATCGCCGAGACGAGATCCTTCGGTCGCGCGCAAACGGTTGAGTAACTTCAAGTTCCGGAGGTGCGCTCCCTCAGGAAGTCAATCCTCGGTTGTTTGAAAGACCAGATTCTTAAACACACTCTTAGAGCCGTTACCAGGAGGAATCAATGGGAGACGATTCATCGAACCAGGGACGTTTCCGGCGCCGGCTGGTGCTGGCCGTCCTCGTCGTGGTGCACCTGGCGGGTGCGTACGCGGGCATCCGCCTGGTGGGACGGGGCAGTCTTGCGGGGTGGTTCACCCCGCTGTCCGTGTCGGGAGAAACGTTCTTTTCGTACCTGTTCGTATCCGGGATCTTTCTGTACGCCGTCGCCGCGGCGCTGCGGTGCTTTCGCGTTCCCCTTCCCGGCGGAGCGTCGCTGGTGGGCGCGGTGCTCGCCGTCTCCCTCGCCATCTCCATTCTCCAGGCCGCCGACGCGGGGCGCACCACGCCCACCACCATCCCCGCCGGGCTTTCGCTCTGGGGGCTGATGTACGTGCTCCTGACGCAGCACCCGGCCGTCCTCGTTCTTTCGCTGCTCGCGTTCGTCGCCACCATCGCCGGCGTATACTACATTTTCCGCTCGCTGCTCACCGTGGAGTACTCGGGGGCGGGCGTGCAGATCAAGCTGCCGGGGCAGACGGTGTACTACGTCCCCATCTACCCCCAGGTGAGCTGGCAGCCCACCGGGATCGTCCTCAAGCAGGGCGAGAGCGTCAGCATCGAGATCAGCGGGTACGTCTCGCCGGGCGCGCTGCAGGAGCTGTCCGAGCTCGAGGACCACATGGCCGCCTTTGTCCGCTACCAGGAAACCGGCAGGTGGCCGGACGATCGGGCGGGCAGGGTGCAGGCGCCTACCTGGCCGTACACGCCTCCCATCGGATACCTGGAGGAATGGTACGGCCCCGGGAAAAAGCTGGACGTGCTGGCGAAGCATCCCATCTACAAGAAGGACTACTTCTATCGGGACGATCCGCTGCTGACGGTCAAGGGCCTTCCCCACAACAAGGTGATCGGAATCCTCCGCTCCGAGGGGGAGCCCGAGCCGCGCAGCGCGTCCCTCGATCGTGCCGCCTACGACTGGGAGAACGAGGGCGACCGTGAGCAGCTTCTGCTTCTCTCGTCGGTGCGCTATCCCATCCAGGTAGAGGCCAGGCGCTCCGGCGAGCTGTGGATCGTCATCAACGACGTCGACATCGCCCGCTGGGACAACGGGGGAATGTTCTTTCTGCGGCTTACGCAGAACGCCTGGCGCAAAGGCGGACGGTAGATGCGCGGCGTTTCCGCGGATTTCGGCCGGCGCCGTTGACGAACGCCCCCCGCCGGGTCCATCCTCCCCGCGGAAGACGTGCTCCGTTCCGTCCGCCGGCCTCCGGAAGCGCCGGATGCTCATCGCCGTTTGCTCCGGGCCGCCCGGTGATCCCGAAATGACGATCCGCAGACTCCGTTCGTCCCCCGCCGTCCGCCCCCATGCCTGACGGATCCGGGACGATGGACGGACCGGGCGGGCTCGCGGCGCATCCCCACCGGCGGCTGAACCCCCTCACGGGCGAGTGGGTGCTGGTTTCGCCGCACCGCGCGCGGCGGCCGTGGCAGGGGCAGGTGGAAGCCGTCCCGCGTCCGGCGATGCGGCAGCACGACCCCGCCTGCTACCTGTGCCCGGGAAACGAGCGGGCCGGCGGCGCGCGCAACCCGGAGTACACCGGGACGTTCGTGTTCGACAACGACTTCGCCGCGCTGCGCCCCGACACGCCCGACGCACGGATGGACGACGGGCTGCTGCAGGCGCGCGCGGAGCCGGGAATCTGCCGCGTGATCTGCTTCTCCCCGCGCCACGACCTGTCGCTGGCGGGGATGGAGACGGCGGCCATCCGCGGCGTGGTGGACGTGTGGGCGGAGGAGTACGCCGCGCTGGGCGCCCGGCCGGAGGTCGGCCACGTGCAGATCTTCGAGAACAAGGGCGAAATGATGGGGTGCAGCAATCCCCATCCCCACGGGCAGGTCTGGGCGCAGCGCTCCGTCCCCGCGGCCGCGGCGCGCGAGCTGGAGCGGATGGAGGCGCACCACGCGCGGCACGGGCGCACGCTGCTGGCGGACTACCTGGCGCGCGAGCTGGAGCTGGACGAGCGCGTGGTCTTCGCCAACGACCACTTTGCCGCGGTGGTGCCGTTCTGGGCCGTGTGGCCCTTCGAGACGCTGCTCGTCAGCCGCCGCCCCGCGCGCGACCTGACCGCGCTGGACGGCGCGGAGCGGGACGCGCTGGCCGATGCGCTCAAGCGGCTCACCACGCGCTACGACCGGCTGTTCGGCGTCAGCTTTCCGTACTCCGCGGGCGTGCACCAGGCGCCCACCGATGGGCGGCCGCACCCGGAATACCACCTGCACCTCCATTTCTATCCACCCCTGCTGCGCTCCGCGACGGTGAAGAAGTTCATGGTTGGATACGAGATGCTGGGCGAGCCCCAGCGCGACGTGACCCCCGAGAGCAGCGCGGCCCGGCTGCGCGAAATTCCGGACGGGGAGGGATCGTGAAGCTCCTGGTGACGGGGGGAGCCGGGTACATCGGCAGCGCCGTGGTCCACCGGCTGGTGGAGGACGGCGAGGACGTGGTGGTGTTCGACGACCTGTCGCAGGGGCACCGCGCGGCCGTCCATCCCGCCGCCACGCTGGTGGAGGGGCGGCTGGAGGACCGGGCGCTGGTCGACCGGGTGATGGCGGAGCATCGGCCGGAGGGCATCCTCCACTTCGCCTCGCAGACGCTGGTGGGCGAGTCGATGGAGAAGCCGTTTCTGCACCTGAGCGACAACGTGCGCAACGGCCTCAACCTGCTCGAAAGCGCGGTGGAGGCCGGGGTGCGGCGCTTCATCCTGTCGTCGACCGCCAACCTGTTCGGCCTCCCTGAGCGCATCCCCATCGACGAGACGACGCGCATCGATCCGGGGAGTCCGTACGGGGAGTCGAAGTTCATCCTGGAGCGCATTCTCCGCTGGATGGACGACCGCTTCGGCATGCGCTACGCCGCGCTGCGCTACTTCAACGCCGCGGGCGCCGTCTCGCCGGAGCTGGGCGAGGACCACGATCCCGAGACGCACCTGGTCCCCATCATCCTGCAGTGCGCGCTGGGACAGCGGGAGCGGGTGACCATCTACGGCGACGACTACGACACGCCGGACGGCACCTGCGTGCGCGACTACGTGCACGTCACCGACCTGGCGGACGCGCACGTGCGGGCGCTCCACGCGCTGGACCGCGGCAGCCGCACCTACAACCTGGGGAACGGCCGCGGCTTCAGCGTGCGCGAGGTGATCGAGACCTGCCGCGCCGTTACCGGCCATCCCATCCCCGCCGTCGTGGGCCCGCGGCGCCCGGGCGATCCGGCGACCCTGGTGGCGTCCAGCGACCGCATCCGTGCCGAGCTGGGATGGGTGCCGCGCTGCGGCGACCTGCGGCAGATCGTGGAGAGCGCGTGGGCGTGGCACCGCGCGCACCCGCACGGCTACGCGGACCGCGGCTCCGCATCCTCCTGACGGTTCCACGCGCATGACGAACGACAACGGCCCGCGGTCCGCGGTGGTGCGGGCCTTCGAGGAGCGCTTCGGCGGCGCCCCGGCGCTGGTGGCGCGCGCCCCCGGCCGGGTGAACCTGATTGGCGAGCACACCGACTACAACGACGGCTTCGTGCTGCCGATGGCCATCGACCGCGCCGTGTGGATCGCGCTCCGCCCGCGGTCGGACTCCAAGGTGGTGATCCTGTCGCTGGATTTTCGCGAGGAGCACGGCTTCGACCTGGCGCACCTGGCCAGCTCGGGGACGCAGTGGATCGACTACGTGCAGGCCGTCGCCTGGGTGCTGCAGAAGCGCAGCCGAGACCTCCCCGGCTGGGAGGGCGTGGCCGCGGGCGACGTGCCCATTGGCGCCGGCCTCTCCTCCAGCGCCGCGCTGGAGCTGGCGGCGGCGCGCGCCTTTGCCGCGCTGGGCGGCATGCCGTGGGATGCGCGGGAGATGGCGCTGGCCGCCCAGCGCGCGGAGAACGAGTGGATCGGCGTGCAGTGCGGCATCATGGACCAGATGATCAGCGCCTCGGGCGAAGAGGGCCACGCGCTGCTCATCGACTGCCGCTCGCTGGAGACCCGGTCCGTCCCTGTCCCCGCCGAGACGGCCGTCGTCATCCTCGACACCTCCACCCGCCGCGGCCTGGTGGGCAGCGCCTACAACGAACGCCGCGCGCACTGCGAGGCGGCGGCGGAGGCGCTGGGTGTCCAGGCGCTCCGCGACGTGGACCTGGCCACCTTTGAGTCCCGCGCGGACGAGCTGGAGCCCGTCATGCGCCGCCGTGCCCGCCACGTGATCACCGAGAACGAGCGGACGCTGAAGGCCGCGGCGGCGCTGGAGCGTGGCGACGCGGACGAGATGGGGCGGCTGATGAACGCCAGCCACGCCAGCCTGCGCGACGACTTCGAGGTGTCGCGGCGGGAGCTGGACGTGATGGTGGAGCAGGCACAGGCGCACCCCGCCTGCCACGGCGCGCGGATGACGGGCGCCGGCTTTGGCGGATGCGCCGTCGCCCTGGTCCGCCGCGCCGACGCCGGCGGCTTCGCCCGCGCCGTCGCCGCCGCCTACACGCGCGAGACGGGCCTCACCCCGCGCATCTACGTCTGCGCCGCGACGGCGGGCGCGTCGGTGGAGACGGCGGCAGGGGAGCCGGCGGTGGAGTAGCGCCGGGATGGGGATCGAAGCAGGGCGGAGATTTTGCGCGAGATGGCAGGCCGCCCCCCTCCCCGGCCCTCCCCCCCAAACTGCGTGGGGGAGGGAGGTGCGACGCACCTTCCCGGAGCGCGACCGAAATTCTCCCCTCTCCGTGAGGAACGAACGGGGAGGGGCCGGGGGGAGGGGCACCCCGGCGGGCGCAGTTCGAACCGTGTCGAATCACATCCACTGCTTCACCTGCCGAGGCTCCTGACCTCTCTTGATGATCGATCGTTGAAGATCCTGTTCGTCTGCAGCCGCAATCGCCTGCGCAGCCTTACGGCGGAGCGGGTGTTCGATGGGGTGAACGGACACGAGGTGCGCTCCGCCGGGACGGAACAGGGCGCGCGCATCCGCGTGACGGCGGGGCACCTGGGGTGGGCGGACCTCGTCGTCGCGATGGAGAAGCGGCACGTCAGCCGTCTGCGCGACAAGTTTGCCGATGCGCTCGACGGCCGCCGCCTCGTGTGCCTCCACATCCCCGACGAGTACGCGTTCATGGATCCCGCGCTGGTCGAGCGGCTGGAGGCGGAGATGGCGCCGTATCTCGCTCCCGACGAGTAGCCGATCCCACGCGTCCGCATCCTCATCCGTCGAACCGCTTCTCATCCCCCATCCTGTCGTTATGCCCGCTGATCCCGCCCGCATCGTTCACGACTGGCTCGCGGCCGTCAACGCGGGTGATGTGGAGGGCGTGCTCGCGCTCACCGCGCCGGACGTGACCATCGTCGGCCCGCGGGGAGCGGCGCGCGGGCACGAGGTGCTGCGGGCATGGATGGGCCATGCGGGGCGCCACCTTCGAGACCCGCGAAACCTTCGCGGCGGAGGACGCCGTAGTCGTTGCCCAGCGCGGCGCCTGGCGTGATGGAGGGACGGGCGAGGTTCGCGGGGAGGCCGACGTGGCCACGCGCTTTCGCGTCGCGGACGGGCGGGTGGCGGAGATGGAGCGATACGACCAGCTTTTCGCCGCGCTCCGGGCCACCGGGCTCACGGAAGCCGACCCCCGGCCGGGTGGATCGTAATCGGGAAAGGGTCGATGATGCGCGTGATCTTCGATGCAGGGCCGCAGCGGTGGAAGATCTGGTTCGTTCTGCTGATTTGCCTCATCTGCGGAGGCGGGATGATCTTCGCCGGCGGGAACATGCTGATGAACTATGGGATGCAGCCGGAGGATGGCGGCGTCCTGAAGCCGCTGGCGAGCCGCATGCTGATGGGCGGCGTGTTCGCGCTGCCGGGCGCCGCCCTCATCGCGGCCATCCTGCTCTACCTGCAGCTCTACGTGACGCGCATCGAGGAGGACGATGTGGGTGATGGGTTCCGCGTCACCGTGGCCGGCTTCGGATCCCCGCAGACCCTCAGCCTGGACGACGTCGCCAGGGTGAGCTACAACGAGGGGATCTCGCACGCCGGCGGGATGAGCGTGAACGCGCCGTGGTACAGCCTTCGCCTCCGCGGCCGCCGCTTTCCGCTGATCGTCGACATGCAGGGTGATTTTCACGACGAGCCCGCGGTCGACCGGCTCATCAGGGGCGAGCCGCCGCTGCTCATCGACCGCAGGCCGAACCGCAAACCCGAGGGAAAGCGCCGCCGGTGACAGGAGTCGTAACCGCCGTAAGCCGAAGCCGCAGCCATTCGTTCAGCAAGCCGAACGAGCTGTTCATCCGCCTGGTCGCCGGGCTGGGCGTGGAGGGCGACGCGCACCTGGGCGAGACGGTAAAGCACCGCTCGCGCGTGCGGGCCGATCCCACGCAGCCCAACCTGCGGCAGGTGCACCTGATCCACAGCGAGCTGCACGACGAGCTTCGCGCCGCCGGCTTCGACGTATCCGCGGGCGAGATGGGCGAGAATCTTACCACCCGCGGCCTGGACCTGCTCGGCCTGCCCTCCGGCGCGCGCCTGCACGTGGGCGACTCCGCGGTGGTCGAGGTGACCGGCCTGCGCAACCCGTGCGTGCAGATCGATCGATTTCAGCCCGGGCTGATGGCCGCCTGCCTGGGCCGCGCCCCCGACGGCAGCCTGGTGCGCAAGGCCGGCATCATGTCCATCGTCCTCGCCGGCGGCTACGTGCGTCCGGGCGACCCCATCCGCGTGGAACTGCCGCCCGGCCCCCACCGGCCGCTCGGCGTGGTGTGACGGCCGTGAGCCGCCGTCCGCCGCGCGTGCTGATCGTCCCCGGCTGGGAGAACTCCGGTCCGGACCACTGGCAGAGCCTGTGGGAGCGCGAAGATCCCCATCGCTTCCGCCGCGTCCAGCAGCGCGACTGGAACACGCCCGACCTCGACGACTGGGTCCGCGCCCTCGACGACGCCATCACCGCGGAGCCCGCGCCCGTGGTGCTCGCCGCGCACAGCCTGGGCTGCATCGCCATCGCGCACTGGGCGGCGTGGTTCGATCATCCGGTCGTGGGCGCCCTCCTCGTCGCCCCCGCCGACGTGGACCGCGCGGACACGCCCGAGCCCATCCGCTCGTTCGCCCCCGTCCCGCTGCAGCCCCTCCCCTTCCGCAGCATCCTGGTCGCCAGCAGCACCGACCCGTACCTGTCGATGGACCGCGCCTGGCACTTTGCCCGCTGCTGGGGGAGCGAGCTGGTGCCCATCGGCTACGCCGGCCACATCAACACCGCCGCCGGCTTCGGCCCCTGGCCCGAGGGTGAGCGGCTGCTGGAAAGCCTCTCCGGAAACGAGCGATAATCTGAAATCGAGATGAACCGAACCTGATCTGCTTACTGGATAGACTTGCGCCTCTTCTGAATCAGCTTCCCCAGGCTGCGCACCGCGCCTCGCAACGACTGATGGTAAACCCGCTGGTCCAGCGAGGGAGTCGGGGTTGTCTCACCCGCCTCACGCGTAGGGGAAACAATCTCCGCGGAAGGAGGAAGTTGGTCGGGTCGTGTCATCTTGACCTCGTGGTATCGCTTGTCCCTCTACAAAATTGTGGTTCATCCCGGATCTCGTTGCACGCATCGCGGGAAGCGGTGGCGGGTTTCCCCGTGCGCGACCCGTGTCCCGCACGTCGGCAGTCGCGGGGGGCACCGGGCTTTTCTGGGGATGTCGGGAACGGCAGGCGGACCGAATCTCGGCAGGGGGCCATCCGCATTTTTTCTGGCAACCCCTTTCCCGCCGCAGCGCCCCGCGATCCACCATTCCGGCTTCACCCGATGCGCGATCCCGCGAACCGTACCCTCGCGCGAACTCCTGCGGGAACGCCCTGACTTTCTCGCAGGCCCGGGCTTCGCAAGATCGCGCATCGGGTGTTCGTGAAGGGCGGCTTCGGTGTGCTTGCGGGGACGTTGGAGCAGGGGTCAGGGACGAGGATGGCGGGATAGGTATCTCCCAGAAAACGCGGATGGCCCCCTGCCGTGCGTCCGTCCCTCTGCCGTTCCCGACGCGTCCACGCACGCGTGGAGCAACCCCCGCCTGCCGCCGTACCCTGACACCATTCCACTGCATCGTGGGGTCATCCCGCCACAGAGCGTGATGCGTAGTTTGCAACCAGATCCGCGATGATCCAAAAATGTGGGACGCAGCAGAAGGCCAAGCCAGTCCCAAGACCGCAGGTGCATCACGCGGAGCCATCCGGCTCGGCGAGAGAAAACACCGCTGGCCCCGCTAACTCCGTGTGAGGCAAAAACATCCTTGCGCCGGCACGGGATCGGCCGGATCGGGACGATCGGCCGCCGATCGATCTAATCAGATCGTAAACCACTCGCTTTGACAAAGCGGGTCCGCGCGGCCATCTTACCCGAATGTCTTGCGAGCAGCTCCTCCAGCAGATCCGGCTGAACGGGACGGTCCCGCGGCACGTGGCCATCATCATGGATGGCAACGGCCGGTGGGCCCGCGAGCGCGGGCGTCCGCGCGAGTTTGGCCACCGCGCCGGGATGACGGCCGTACGCGCCGCCGTCGAGGCCGCGGGCGACGCGGGGGTGGAGGTGCTCACCCTCTTCGCCTTCAGCAGCGAAAACTGGCACCGCCCCCAGGGCGAGGTGGCCGCGCTGATGGCGCTGCTGGAGCTGTACGTGCGCAAGGAGCGGCGCGAGCTCAAGGAAAAGGGCGTGGAGGTGCGCGCCATCGGCGACCTGCACCGCCTGGGGCCCCGCACCCGCGCCGCCATCCAGTCCATCGTGGACCACACCCGCGGCTGCGACCGGCTCAAGCTGAACCTGGCCATCAGCTACGGCGCCCGCGACGAGATCGTGAACGCCGCGCGGCGCCTGGCCGAGCGCGTCCGCGAGGGCACGCTCATGCCGGGGGAGATCGACGAAGACCTGTTCGCGGAGCAACTGTACTTCGCGGGCGACCCGGACCCCGACCTGCTCATCCGCACCTCGGGCGAGCTGCGCATCAGCAACTTCATGCTCTGGCAGCTGGCCTACACGGAGATGTACGTCTCCGACACGCTGTGGCCGGACTTTGGCCGCGAGCACCTGTTCCGCGCCATCCTCGACTACCAGCGGCGCGAGCGGCGCTTCGGCCGCGTCCTGGCCACCTGACCGTGGCGGCATCGGAGACGCGCACTCGCGTCCTGGTCGCGATTCCCGGAATCATCGTCGCGCTGGGCGCCATCTACGCCGGCGGCTGGGTGCTGGCCGCGCTGCTGGCGCTGCTCGCCGCGCTCACCGCGCGCGAGCTGTTCATCATGGCCGCCCGCAAGGCGCCGCGGCCCCTGGCCTGGCTGGGGATGGCGGGCGCCGCGGCCATGGTGCTGGCGGCCGGCGCCGCGCCCCGCGAAGGGGTGGACAATCCGCTTCCCACGGGGATTCTCATCCTCCTGGCGCTCGTCGCCCCCGCGGTGGCCATCTGGTCGCGTGGCGTGGAGGGCGAGCCGCTCCTTTCCGTGGCCACCACCGTGTTCGGCGCGGGGTACGCGGCGCTGCTGGGCTTCGGCCTCTACCTGCGCCACCTCCCCGGCGTGCACGACGCGGCGCACGCCTCCGCCGTCCTCTTTGCCCCCGTGCTGCTTACCTGGGCCAGCGACAGCTTTGCCTACTTCGGCGGGCGGGCGATGGGGAAGCGGAAGCTGATTCCGAAGGTCAGTCCCGGAAAGACGGTGGAGGGCGCGCTCTCCGCCGTGATCGGAACCGTGGTGGTGGGTGCGGCGTACGCCGTGTTCCTCGGTCGATTCGGCGGCTACGTGCCCACGATCCCGGAAGGCGCACTCTTCGGCCTGCTGGTGTCCGTGGCGGCGCAACTGGGGGATCTCGCCGAGTCCGCATGGAAGCGGGACGTGGGGGTGAAGGATTCCGGGACGCTGCTGCCGGGGCACGGCGGCGCGCTGGACCGCTTCGACTCGCTGCTGTTCACCCTGCCGCTGGGGTACGCGTTCTTCCGCTTTGTCGTGGGGATCTGAGGGGCGGATGAAGGGCGTCGCCATCCTGGGTGCCACCGGCTCCATCGGCGCGAGCGCGCTGGCCGTGCTGGAGCAGCACCCCGACCGCTTTCGCGCCGTCGCGCTCACCGCGCACCGCAGCGTGGACGCGCTGCGCGCGCTGGTGCTGCGCCACCGCCCCGCCCTCGCCGTGATCTCCGACGCC
>DASTVC010000862.1:0-3847 GCA_035759295.1 Longimicrobium sp.
AACGGGGAGGGGCCGGGGGAGGGGCACCCCGCGGGCGCAGTTCGATCGAGGTCGACGAGTCGAGAGCCTTCATCATCGTCGTCGCGACAACGTTCCGTCGCACCAATGCGTCTTATCCCGAAACGCCGGCCCGGCTGGCCCCGTACTTCCGTATCCTCGCACCTTCGTACGAGTCGTTCGTCCCGCGGCGCGTTGCGCGGGAGGTGCTAGGAACTTAGCATCCCGGTGCGGCGTATTCGCAGCCGGTCCGTCATCCCTCCAGAGTTCCCGAGGATCAACCGTTGGTCACCGCCGAAAACGAAGTCGAGACCCTGCTGGCCGACGCCGGCCGCCTGAAGGCGCAGGTGCAGCGCCGCATCGTGGGCCAGCAGCAGGTGCTCGAAGAGGTGATGATGTGCCTGCTGGCTGGCGGGCACGCGCTGCTCGTCGGCGTCCCCGGCCTGGCGAAGACGCTGCTGGTGCGCACGCTTTCCGAGGCGCTGGAGCTGGACTTTCGCCGCGTGCAGTTCACCCCCGACCTCATGCCCGGCGACATCACCGGCACCGAGGTGATCGAAGAGGACCGTACCACGGGGCGGCGCGCCGCGCGCTTCATCCGCGGCCCCATCTTCACGCAGATCCTGCTGGCGGACGAGATCAACCGCACGCCGCCCAAGACGCAGGCCGCGCTGCTGGAGGCCATGCAGGAGGGCCGCGTGACCGCCGGCGGCGAGGACATGGAGCTGCCGCGCCCCTTCTTCGTCCTGGCGACGCAGAACCCGGTGGAGCAGGAGGGCACCTATCCGCTCCCCGAGGCGCAGCTGGACCGCTTCATGTTCGACATCCGCCTGGACTACCCGTCGGCGGACGAAGAGGTGCTCATCCTCCGCTCGACGACGGGTGTGCAGGACGCCGCGGTGGAGCCGGTGCTGGACGCCGAGCGGGTGATGACGCTGCAGCGCTGGGTGCGCGAGGTGCCCGTGGCCGACAACCTGTTCGCCTACGCGGCCGCCCTGGTCCGCGCCACGCGGCCGGGCGATCCCACGGCGCCGGAGGACGTGAAGCGCTGGGTGCGCTGGGGCGCCGGTCCGCGTGCGGGGCAGGCGCTCATCCTGGGCGCCAAGGCCAACGCGCTTCTCAGCGGGCGCTTCCACGTTTCGGTGGATGACATCCGCCGCGTGGCCGCCCCCGTGCTGCGCCACCGCGTGCTGGTGAACTTTCACGCCGAGGCCGAGGGCGTCTCCCCCGACCGCGTGATCGCCACCCTGATGAACGCCGTCGCCCCGCCGCGGTCCGGGCTGTGACGACGCAGTGCGGAAGTGCGGAAGTGCGTGAGTGCGGGAGTGGGGAACGGGGCGCTCCGGCGGGCCGCGGACGAGAGCGAGTAAACTCGCCGCAACAACAGCGGAAAGCCCCGCAAACTACGCGGGGCTTCTCCGTCCGTACGTCCCGGACTGTCATTCCGAGGGAGCGCCGCACCGCGCGCGTTTCTACCGACCTCGGTCCCGGGCGGGTAAACCCGCGGCTGGAACTGCGGAAAGCCCCGCAAACTGCGCGGGGCTTCTCAGTCCGCAGGCCCCGGACTGTCATTCCGAGGGAGCGCCACACCGCATTTTCTGCTACGCAATCCCCTGCGCGCGACCGAGAAATCTACCGTCTGATGCTCGTGGCTCGTCGTCACGGCGCGATCTCGCGGATACAGTCCACGCAGGTGGACTTTGCGACTTTCCAGCGGCGAATTCATTCACTCCTGGATGCGGGGGGCACCCAATCCCGCCGAACCGCCTCGGAACCGCGGCCACCGTCCGCGCAGGCGGACATTGCGTTTTCCCAGCCGCGAATTCATTCGCCGGGCGGTGGCGCTCGCGTCCGTGGCGTTCGTCGCGCCCCGCATTCGCGGCCCCTCCCGGGTCCGGGGCCCGCCGCATCCCGCGGAAACGCCCCGATGCCCGGGCCCCAGTCCACGAAGGTGGACTTCGTGTGGTTGTTGCAGCGAATTCATTCGCCCTTGCGGCCCCGCGCCACGAAATCGGCGGCCCCGCGGCCACTTTCGCACTCTCGCACTCTCGCACTTTCGCACTCCGCCCCGGGGCCGCGGACGCGCGCGGAAGCCCGCCCATGAGCGCCGCCTCCGACTTCCTCCCCCCGAAGCTGCTGGAGCGGCTGGGCGGGCTGGACCTGATCGCGCGGACCGTGGTCAGCGGCTTTCAGACCGGCATCCACAAGTCCCCGCACCGCGGCGCCGGCGAAGACTTCGCCAAGCACCGCGACTACCAGCAGGGCGACGACGTCCGCTACCTGGACTGGAAGCTGTACGCCCGCACCGACCGCCTGCACGTCCGCGAGTTCGAGGAGCGCAGCAACCTGCAGGCGTACCTCATCGTCGACACCTCCGCGTCCATGGACTACGCGGAGCCCGACGGCGTGACCAAGTCGCGATACGCCGCCTACCTGGCCGCCGCGCTCGCGCACCTCATGCTGCGCTCGGGCGATGCGGTCGGCCTGGCGCTCGCCGGTGCGGAGGCGCGGCTGCTGCTGCCCCCCCGCTCCCGCCGCGGCCACCTGCACGACCTGCTGCTGCACCTGGAGCGTACGAAGCCCGCCGGTACCGGCAACGTGGCCGACGCGCTGGACCGCGTCGGCGGCGCGATGAAGCGGCGTGGGCGCGTGGTGCTGATCAGCGACCTGCTGGCGGATGACGACGGCGAGGCGCTGGTGGCCTCCGCCGGCCGCCTGCGTGCGCGCGGCGACGAGGTCATCATCCTCCGCGTCCTTACCCCGGCCGAATCGGGAGAAAGGGCGCCCGGCCCGGGGCTGTTCTTCGATCCGGAAAAGCCGCAGCAGGAGCTTCCCGCCACGCCGGAGTCCGACGCCGGCTACGTGCGCCGCGTGACCGCGTACTACGATTCCATCGCCGACCGGCTGCGGGAGCGCGGCGTGGAGTACGTGCCGCTCTCCACCGTGCAGCCGGTGGAAGAGGCGCTGGTGGCCTGGGCCAACCGCCGCCGGGGAGCGTGACGTGCTGACCCTGGCCGTCCCCGCCTTTCTGGTCGCCGGCGCGCTGGCGATGCTGGTGCCGCTGGCACTGCACCTTATCCGCCGCCGCCCGCCCGGCCGCGCGCCCCTCCCCACCGCGCGCTTCCTGGTGGAGGACCCGCGCAACGCAGTCCGCGTCAGCCGCCCGACGGACCTGCCGCTGCTCGTGCTGCGGATGCTGCTCCTCCTTCTCCTGGGCTTCGGGCTGGCGCGGCCGGCGTGGATCCCGGCACCGGAGGGAACCAGCACCGTCGTCCTCCTCGACCGCGGCTCCGCCATGCGCGGCGAGGGATGGCGCACGGCCGTCGGCGAGGCGAGGCGGTCGCTGCTGGATGCGGACGGCGGATCGCGAGGTGAGCTGGTGATGTTCGATACGGCCGCCGTCCGCGTGCCGCGCGCCCGCGTCACCCCCGCGCTTTTCGATTCGCTGCTGACGGCGGATGTGGGCGGCGCGGCGTCGGATTATGCCGCCGCTCTCCGGTCGATTCCCGCCGCCGCGCGGGAGCTGCGCGGGGCGGATTCCGTGCGGGTGCGGTTGATCTCCGCGCTGGCGGATGCGGGATGGTCCGCCGGCCTCGCTCCTCTCCGCCGCGCCGCCTGGCCCGGCACGCTGGACCTCGCCCGCGTGCCGATGGCACGAGTGGCGGTCAATTCCGCCGCGCCCGCCGCGACGGACCGGACCTCCGCCACCCTCGCGGGGCCCGGCGGCGGGTTCGTGGCGACGGCGCTGGCGGCGGTGGGGATGGAAGGTCCGCGCGTGAGCCCGAGCGGCGCGCTCCCGGCTGGCGCTGCGGTGTACGTACTGCTGAACGCGCCCTCCGCCGCCGTGGCC
>DASTVC010000863.1:0-7036 GCA_035759295.1 Longimicrobium sp.
ATAAGCCCCGCCCTGGGCTCGCGGAGCTCGCCCGGCGGGGCTTCACCTGCTCGCGTGGGCCGGGGCCTGCGCGGGTGGCGAGTCGGTCTTGCGGACGGGATTCGGAGGATGCGCGGCGGGGCCCGCATAACGAGAGGTTGAAGCCCGGTTCGGCGAGTGTAACGAGCCGAGACCGGGCTTATGGCCTTTCTACCCCCGGGTTTCAACCCGGGGTGCGGCGAGGCCCGGCCGACAACGCCCATCACCTCGCTCTACGGCGCCGCCCCCGCCTCCTGCGTCGGCACCAGCGGCTCCAGCACCGCGAACAGCACGCGCCCGGCGGTGGTGAACAGGACGGACCACACCCCCGCCTTCACCCCGTCGCCCAGGTTGCCGTCCGGGTGCCAGAGCGTCGGCGCGATGGCGCCGGCGAAGGTGCCGGCCAGGTACGGCTCCGAGATCACCCGCCGGCCGCTGTCGTCGCGGTCCGTGAACGTGTCGACGATGGCGTGCGTCACGCGGTCCTCCGTGCTCGTGCAGCCCGTGCACGGCTCGATGTCCGTCGAGCGCCCCAGCGCCGCCGCCAGCCCGTGCCGCACCGACGTGCCGATCACGTGCCCCCCCGCCCGCGACGCGATGCGCTGCGTCAGCGCGTCCATCCCCCCGCCCCATTCGTACGGGTCGGTGCGCGCGTGGTCGTACAGCCCCAGCGCCAGCGCGTTGGCCAGCGCCAGCGGGTCCGCCAGGTCGTACATGAAGTTGCGCACCGGGTCCGCCGGCGCCGCATCCGCCGCGAGCGAGTCCGCCGGGGTCTGTGCGCGCAGGGCGGCCGGGAGCAGGAGCATCGCGGCCAGCGCGATCCATCCGCGAATCTTCATCCGTCGGGAGGTTGGGAGAGCGGGAAAAGGCGAGTGAGCGAGAACAAGGACGCGGAGGGGCGGCGGAAAGTTCCACCGCGCCTCCGCGTCCGCGCTTCAGACGATCCGCATCACGCGAATCCGCCGCCGCCGTACACGCCGGTCACGAAGGGATTCGTCGCGCGCTCGCGGCCCACCGTGGTCTCCGGGCCGTGGCCGTTGTACAGCGTGGTCTCGTCCGGCAGCGTGAGCACCTGCTCGCGGATGGAGCGCATCAGCGTCCCGAAGTCGCCGCCCGGCAGGTCCGTGCGCCCGATGGACCCGGCGAAGATCACGTCCCCCACCAGCGCCACGCCGTCGCCCACCAGGATCACGTGCCCCGGCGCATGCCCCGGCGCGAAGCGGATCTCCAGCGCGCATTCGCCAAAGCGCACCGTATCCCCCGGCACCAGCTCGCCGTCGGTCGGCGGCAGCGGCTCGAGCGGCACTCCGAACATCTGCGCCTGGAACGGTGCCGCTTCGTACAGCTGCTGGTCCGCGGGGTGGAGGAGGATGGGGACGTCCGGCAGCTCGCTCCGCACCCGCGGAATCCCTTCCACGTGGTCCAGGTGCGCGTGCGTCAGCACGATCTTCTCGATCGTGATCCCCGCCGACCGCGCCGCCTCCAGGGCGTCCTCAGCCGCCGCGCCGGGATCCACCAGGATGCCGGCGCCGGTGCGCGCGCACGCCACCAGGTAGGTGTTCTCGGCGAACACGCCGCCCGTGTACGAGCGGATCGTCACCTCGCCCGAGCCGCGCGTTTCAGGAGCCACGGAGCGCCCCCAGCACCTCGTCCGCCCCGTGCGTCCCCGGCTCCGCGTAGACGATGCGCCCGTCCAGGCCGATCAGGTACGTCGCGCGGCCCACGCCGCCGCCCTCGCGCAGCACCCCGTACGCCGACGCGATCTCAGCGTTCTCGTCCACGATGAGCGGAAAGTCCAGCGTGTACTTGTCGCGGAAGTCCACGTGGCTGTCCAGGCTTCCCGGGTTCACCCCGAAGCGCGCCACGCCCGCCTCCACGTACCGGGCCCCCTCGTCGCGCGCCAGGCACATCTGCCGCGTGCAGCCGGGGGTGTCGTCCTCGGGATAGAACATCAGCAGCACCGCCTGCGTGCCGCGAAAGTCCGGCAGCGCCACCCGCTCGCCGTCCGTGGTCTGCGCCGCGAACACCGGCGCCTCGCTCCCCACCGGCAGAAGCCCCTCGGCCATTTCTCCGCTCCTTGATTGGTCTTTCGATACGCCCGCCTGCAGATGAACCGCAGGAACTGGGCGTGTCCCTCCGCTGCGCTCCGGGCCGGGCTGCGCGCGCACCAAGGCACGATACAACCGTGCCCAGGTGCGCCGAGCCCCCGGCGCTCACCATCCTCGACGCGTTTCCTCCGCGCTCGCGCATGCGCGCCGTGTTCTCGGCCCTGCGGGCGCGCATCCCTCACGCGGACGGCGGCGCCCGACCGCCAAGATGGCACCGGCGGGCGCGCGCGGCAACGCGTCCCCGCGCGTGGGGGGCGGCACTCAACCTGCACGTGTGTTATGTTGATTGCACCACGCCCTTCCAGACTCCTATGGGGCGCGCGAGCCTCAGCCACCACGGCCGATGAACACGCAAGAAGAAGTTCTCCACGAGCGTACCGAAGTGCTGCTCGACGAGTGGCGCGACTTCGTGCGGGACTGCGAGGCGGGCTACGGTTGGAACGTGTACGAGTACCACAACGACCTGGCCGTCCGCGACCGCCTGCAGGCGTGCATCGACGAAGGCGACGCCGACCTGGCCGCGCAGGTGGCCCAGATCGACGAGCGCTTCCGCGCCCTCATGCAGCCCGGCGTGCAGGTGGGCCCCGAGGAGGATGCCTGGTGGCACCGTGGCGTTCTTCGCTACGCCGGCCCCGACCTCGCCGCCGAGCTCAAGGACTGGTTCCAGGTAGACGTCGAGGTCCGCGAGCCGCAGACCTGATCCGCCACGACCAGGCCGGTTACGCGCATAGAAATTGGGGGACGCAGCGGTGCATTGAGCGCCTCTGCGTCCCTTTGTTTTGGTCTGAGCCCGAATCCGGCAAAAGAATGGGTCTCACACGGAGGACACGGAGGACACAGGGGGATCAAACAACTCCGTGACCTCCGTGCCCTCCGTGTGAGACAGGCAACATTCTGCTTACACGAAGTGCTCAGCCGGATTCGATGTGAGCCCTCGCCCGCCTACGGGTTCGCCGACAGGGTGAAGTCGTGGTGGTACAGACCCTCCGTCTCGAACCTGCGGTTGATGCTCTCCACGCGCAGGAACAGCGCTGCCGCCCGCAGGTTGAGCTCCGCGGCCACGGGCAGCCCGCACAGCAGGTAGCGCCCCGCGTTGTCGGAGCGCGTCTCCATCGGCTGGGCAGAGCCGCGCGCGCGCCGCGCGCCGGCCCGCGTGAAGCTCGCCCAGATCACCGCCTCGCCCACCGCGCTGTCGGCGTCGGCATTGCGCACCTGCCCCAGCAGCGCCGCGTGGCGCGCCTCGCCCGTCCCGGGGCACTGGCCCTCGCGCGGCACCCCCAGCGTGACCGTCGCCGTGGCGCCCGGCGAGAGCGCCACCTCGCGCAGCGGCACCACCAGCAGCAGCGAGTCGGTGCGCGGGTGAAAGAACGAGACCCGCTGCGTTCCCTCCGGCAGCCCCACCAGCCGGAACCGCCCCGCCGCGTCCGTGCGGGTGGCGTGGTGTGTTCCCGCCACGTACACCACCGCCCCCACCAGCGGCGTCTCCCGCGCGTCGACGACCACCCCTTCCAGCGCCGCCGTCCCCGACCGCGCCGCGCCGATGCGGTCGACGTCGTGCACCAGCACCACCTCGCCGCCGGCCTCGCGCACCGTGAACCCCATCAGCTCCGCCGCCGACGCCAGCTCGTGCTCCGCCAGCTGAGGCAGGTCGTCGGGGCGTACCACGCGCGCCCCGATCATCATCCTCGCCGGCACAATGCGCCCGAACTGGGGCATGCGGATCCACCAGCGCTCCACGATCCACGCGCCGTTCTCCAGCGGCGTGAACTCCACCCGCCCGCCAAAGCGCTCCAGGGGCACCGGCCAGGGCTGCAGGTGGCGCGTGTACTGGAACTCCAGGTGCTTCAGGCGGCTGCTGGCGCGGTCCAGCCACAGCACGCCCTGGATGTCGGGATGCGGATGCCCGCGCACCGGCTCGAATTCCAGCCCCAGCAGCCCCGCCAGCTCCGGCCTGTCGCGCGGGGCGTCGCGGATGCGGAAGCAGTGCGTGTCCAGGAACGCGTCGGAGAGCAGCGTCCCCGCGTCCACGCCAAAGTACAGGTGGTCGCCGTTCGGGCCCTCCCGCACGTACCCGCGCGCCGCCAGCTCCTCGGCCGGCGCGCTGAAGAAGGTCTTGCGGTCGTAGCCGGACGACATCTTCCGCTCTTCCTCCCCAATCCGCAGCCCCACCACCTCGCGGGTGCGCTCGTACGTCATGGTGGTGAACGGAACGCCGCCCTGCTCCTGCGTCCACGCCGCCAGCGTGAGCGCCTTGCGCGCCTCGTTCCACACCTGCTCCAGCGGCACCCCGCCGGAGGGCCGTACCGTGCAGCGGGCGTTGGCCTCGGCGGTGATCGGCGCCAGCATCACCGTGCGCGTGTCCACCCGCATCTCGTACGGCACCGTCTGCCCCTCGCCGATCTCGAACGTCCCCGACGTCACCGTCTGCATGCCGATGCGCTCCACCCGCAGCCGGTACGCGCCCGCATGTGGCGCGCGCTGCTCGAACTCCCCCTCCGCGCCCGTGAGCGTCGCCCCCACGCGGCTGCCCGAGGCGTCGAGCAGGATGACGAAGGCGCCGGCGATGGGGTGCTGGGTGTCGCGCTCGGTCACGTGGCCGCGCACGGTCTGCGCGCGGGCGGGAACGGCACAGACCAGCAGGAGCAGGGTCAGGATGCGAAGTGCCATGGCTCCTCGGGGGCAGGGAGGATGTGGCGGGCGGGCCGAATCAGGTGCGCAACGCTCCGCGCTCCCGGCTTCTGACACACATCGCCCGATAACGATATGTTTTCGTAAATCGGACGCCAGATTCCAATCCCGCAACAGATGTGGTCCAGCATACCGCGCGTTTCCCTTGAGCGCGGTGAAGGCGGATGGTTCACAGGATCGCGCATCAGGTGATGCGGTCGGCTTGCTCCAACACGCTCCGGAGACGATCCGCCGAACCGCATCTCCATCGCAAACTTGGGGAAGTTGATGTGCGCCGGTAGATAACCCAACCACGTGGCAGCCACTCACCTCACCCGACACCCCGCCAACCTGCGAAGGCAGATTTCGTGTAGTTGTTGCCGCGAATTCATTCGCCCTCGCCGCCCAGACTGCCCTTACCCCTCCCCCAAAAAACGCGGATGGCCCCCTGCCGCGATTCCATCCCTCTGAAGTTCCCGACAGTCCCAGAGATCGTGCCTCGCCGGCCGCCACGCGATCCGATCAGGCCCCGCCCCAAAAGCCCGGAGGAACCGCCACGAGAAAACTCTGCTAACTCTGCTCACTCTGCGTGAGGCCATTATTTTTGC
The DNA here is from genome assembly GCA_035759295.1 of Longimicrobium sp. GTDB lineage: Bacteria > Gemmatimonadota > Gemmatimonadetes > Longimicrobiales > Longimicrobiaceae > Longimicrobium. The sequence goes on from DASTVC010000863.1 coordinate 5,402, forward strand.
GGATTCGGCTCAATATCCCCAGCAAACAGAAAGGGCCGCCCTCGCGAGCGGCCCTCCCTTCATCATCAGATCCAGCCGGTCCTCTACTTCACGAACAGCATGTCGCGGTAGGTGGGGAGCGGCCAGTAGTCGTCGGGGATCACCTTTTCCAGGCGGTCCGCCGCGCCGCGCACGCGCAGCATGGCCGGGATCACGTTGTCGCGCACGTGGTAGGCCTTGCTGTGCACGTCCTCGCCGCCCAGCTCGGCGTTCTGGTCCACCAGCGCGTCCAGCGCGTCGCGCAGCTCGTCCACCAGCTCGTTGACGATCTGCACCGTGCGGGTAAGGCCGCGCGTCTCCACACCCAGCGTGCGGGTGCGGTCCGCCGCCGCCACCAGGTCGTTCAGGTAGCGCACCGCGGCGGGCAGGATCATAGTCCCCGCCATGTCGGCCGTGGTCTCGCCCTCGATGTTCACCGTCTTGAAGTACTGGTCCAGCGCCACCTCGTGCCGACTCTCCAGCTCGCGGTGCGTCAGCACGCCGTACTTCTCGAACAGCGCCTTGTTCTTCTCGCTGGGCAGCGTCTCGAAGGCGTCCAGCGTGGTGCGCAGGTTCAGCAGCCCGCGCCCCGCGGCCTCGTCCTGCCAGTCCTGGCTGTAGCCGTCGCCGTTGAAGACGATGCGCTTTACCCGGCGCACCTCTTCGGCGATCAGCTTCGACAGCGCCGCCTCGAACTTCACCCCCTTGGCCAGCTCCGCCTCCAGCGCCGTCGACAGCTCGTCCAGCGACTCGGCCATGATGGTGTTCAGCACCGTGGCCGGGAACGAGACGGACTGCGACGAGCCCGGCGCGCGGAACTCGAACTTGTTGCCGGTAAAGGCGAACGGGCTGGTCCGGTTGCGGTCGCCGGCGTGCTGCGGCAGGTGCGGCAGCACCGGCGCCCCCAGGCCCAGCAGCCCGCCCTGCTTGCTCTCCGTGGCCGTCCCCGCGCGCTCGATCTGCTCCAGCACGTCCGTAAGCTGGTCGCCCAGGAACACGGAGATGATGGCCGGCGGCGCCTCGTTGGCACCCAGCCGGTGGTCGTTCCCCGCGTGCGCCACCGACGCCCGCAGCAGGTCCTGGTGCCGGTCCACCGCGCGAAGGACCGCCGTGCAGAAGAAGAGGAACTGCATGTTGTCGTGCGGCGTGTCGCCCGGCTCCAGCAGGTTGGCGCTCTCCGTCCCCAGCGACCAGTTGAGGTGCTTGCCGCTGCCGTTGACGCCCGCGAACGGCTTTTCGTGCAGCAGCGCCGCCAGGCCGTAGCGCGGGGCCACCTTGCGCAGCGTGATCATCATCAGCTGCTGGTGGTCCGCCGCCAGGTTGGCGTTCTCGTAGATGGGCGCCATCTCGAACTGCCCCGGCGCCACCTCGTTGTGCCGCGTCTTTACCGGCACACCCAGCCGGTACAGCTCGCGCTCCACCTCCATCCTGAAGGCCAGCACGCGGTCCGGGATGGACCCGAAGTAGTGGTCCTCCAGCTCCTGCCCGCGCGGCGGCTTGGCGCCGATCAGCGTGCGCCCCGTCGTCAGCAGGTCCGGCCGGCGGTAGAAGAACTCTTCGTCGATCAGGAAGAACTCCTGCTCCGGCCCGCAGGTCGCCGTCACCCGCCCGCTCTTG
>DASTVC010000864.1:0-9419 GCA_035759295.1 Longimicrobium sp.
GTACTTTCGTACCTTCCGCACTCACGCACTCACGCACTCACGCACTCACGCACTCACGCACTCACGCACTCACGCACTCACGCACTCACGCACTCACGCACTCACGCACTCACGCACTCCCACCGTCACGGCGTCCACACGTTGTTCCGCCGGTTCACGTCGGGGAAGTATTCGTCCGGGTCCAGCTCCACGCGCGCCACGGGGCCGTTGACCGGGATGGTCACCGTCACCGAGCGGGTGGAGGGGCTCAGCCACCGTTCGATGGGGATGGTCTGCGTCACCCGCTGGCCGCTGGCCGTCGTGACCCGGATGTCGGTGGGGCCAGGGACCTGGCCAACGTCGCGCACCGTTACCTGCACGCCGCCCGGCGTCTGCGTCACGCCGCCGATGGTCTGGTCGAAGGTGACCGTGCGGTACCAGAACGGGTAGAAGAACCAGTCCAGGTCGCGCCCCGACACCCGCTCCATGGTGTTGAAGAAGTCCCACGGGTACGGGTGCTTGAACTGCCACTCGCGCGAGTACGTGCGCATCCCCTCGGCCATCACGCTGTCGCCCAGAATGTGCTGCAGCGAGCGCAGCAGCGTTCCCGGCTTGTAGTACCCCGACACGCCCGCCGGCTCGCCGAACACCAGGTCGATGTGGCGCATCAGCGGCACCTCGCCCTTGTCGCCGGCAATGCTCAGGTAGTCGTTGCGCGGCTGCTCCCACGGGTCGAAGTCGGGGAACAGGTCCGCCACCGCGCGCGACTCGTTGTAGGTGGTAAAACCCTCGTCCATCCACGCGTACGCGGCCTCGTCCTGCCCCACCATCATGGGGAACCACTCGTGCCCGATCTCGTGCGTGATCACCTGGTACAGCTCCAGCCGCGCCATGGGCCGCCCGATGAAGACGATCATCGGGTACTCCATGCCGTAGATGGGGCCTTCGCTCACCGTGATCTGCGGATACGCGTACGGTACCAGCGCCCGGCTGTGGTACTCCATGCTATGCTCGCCGAAGCGCGCCGACTCGTTCCAGCCCGGCGCGCCGGGACGGAAGAGCGAGTGCACCATCACCGTCCGTCCCGCCACCTGCGCCCGCCGCGCGTCCCACTGGTAGTGGTTGCTGGTGGCGAAGGCAAAGTCGCGCACGTCGCGCGCGGTGTAGCGCCAGGTGACGTTGCCGTTGTCCCCGTTGGTCGTCGCGCCCGTCGTTCCCCACTCCGTGCGGGGAAGCACGGTGACCGTCTCGTCGCTGGCGGCGGCCTGGGCCAGGCGCTGGCGCACCTCGGGGCGAAGGATCTGCTCCGCGTTCACCAGGTCGCCCGTCGCGCCCACCGTCCAGCCGGCAGGAAGGGTGAGCGCCACGTCGAAGTCGCCGTACTCCAGGTAGAACTCGCCCCCTTCGCGGTACGGCGTCACGTCCAGCCCCACCACGTCGTCATACACGGCGATCTGCGGATACCACTGCGCCACCTGCAGCACGCGTCCGCCCAGCGCATCCTCCCACCCCGTGCGCGGCGCGTTGTGCGGCGGCACGCGGTAGTTCCAGTCCACCTCGAACACCGCGCTGTCGCCCGCGGCGATGGGGCTGGGCAGGCGCACGCGCGAGATGGTGCCCGTAGTGCGGTACCCCACCGACGGGCGGTTCTCGCGCTGGTTGGCCTCGTACTGCTGCTGGGTGAGCGGCCCCACCGCGGTGCCGTTGTAGGTGAACTTGGTGAGCGTGATGCCGCCGGTGTTCAGCGGGCTGTTGCGCCCGGTGAACTCTTCGGTGAACAGGTTCTGATAGAGGTTGAACACCACCTGCTGCAGCTCGGTGGGCGAGCGGTTGTAGTAGACGATGCGCTCCGTGCCGGTAAGGCGCCGCGATTCGGGGTCGAGCGTGGCCTGGATGGAGTAGCGCACGCGCTGCTGCCAGTAGCGGGGCCCGGGCGCGCCGGTCTGGCTGCGGGTGGTGTTGCGCAGCGCCGCGGTGTATCCCTCCTCGGGCACGATGGTGCGCAGGTACGGCCGCCCGGCCGTGTCGAGCGCGGCGCCCTGCGGCAGCGGCGCCACGATGGGCTCGCCCGCGGGGGCGCACGCGCCCAGGAGGAGCACGGCCAGCAGGGCCGAGCGTTTCATTGAAGTGAACAACGGTGTTCTCCCGGTCTGATGTGCGGGACTGCCAAAACCGCGCGAAGGTCTGTCAAAACTCTTGCCACGGCGCATGGAGGCTCCCGTGGGCAGGGCGCAGTGCAACGCGCGGGGGCGCTGGTTCATGACGGAAGGGGACAGCGAACAGGTTACAGGGGACAGGGAAACGCGAGTCGCGCTTCGGCCTGTCTCGAACTGCATCCGCAGGCGGCCCCCTCTCCCGGCCTCTCCCCCGCAAACAGCGCGGGAGAGAGGTGACGCGCACCGACTCTCCGGGGCGCGTCGACGAATGCTGCCGCGAAAGACCGTCCGAAGCACTATCGACTTCTCCCCTCTCCGTGAGGAACGAACGGGGAGGGGCCGGGGGAGGGGCACCGCGCCGGACGCCACCGTGATCCCCCCTTCGCCGAGCCGCGATCCTTCCGCGTTCCCTTGCATCCAGGACACCCGCCGCCGGCCCGCACCCTTACGGCAGGTTGTCCCGCAGCAGCGCGATCACGCCTTCGGGGTTGTCGGTGTTGATCCAGTGGCCACCTTCCAGCCGGTGCAGAAACACGCGCCCGTTGGCCGTCCCCGCCATCTCCACCCGCCGCTCCGCCTCTTCGTCCAGCGAGTTGCTCTCCGTCGCCTTGACGATGTGGATCACCGCCTGCGCGGGCGGATGCACCAGCGTGTCCCACAGGTCCGTGCGAAAGTAGTCGCGCAGCATTTCTTCCATCACGTTCCAGTCGATGCGCCAGCGGTAGCGCCCCTCCACCGGCTCCAGGTTGATGGCGAGCCACTGCGCCAGCCCGGGCTCGTATCCCGCGCCCTGGATGGCGGCCACCGCTTCCGCGCGCGACGCGAACTCCGGCGGCAGCGCCCGCATGGACTCGATGATTCCCCACGCACTCCCCCCCGGCTCGCCCACCGCCAGGGTGGAATCCATCACCCACACCTGCCGGACGTCCTGCCCGTGGTGCCGCGCGTAGACCAGCGCCACCTTGCCGCCGAACGAGTGCCCCATCACCGCCGCGGCATGAAAGTCCAGGCTCTCCACCAACCGGTCCACGTCGGCGGCGCTGGCCGCCAGCGTGTGCGGCCCGTCGAACCCCTGCGACTGCCCGTGGTTGCGCAGATCGACCAGCAGCACACCCCACTCCGGCCGCGCCTCTACCAGCCGCCGTGCGATGGTGCCCCAGTTGCGGCCGCTGCCGTAGATGCCGTGCAGCATCAGCAGCCAGCGCTCCGGCGTGCTGTCCTTTGCCGTCACGCGCGCGTGGTGAAGGATCGGCGGCTCCTGCGTCGTCATCTCTCGTCTGCTCGCTGGTCGATGGTGATTCGATGTCGGGATTGTAGCGCTCGGCGTCGCGCCGCGCATGGTGCCCCTCCCCCGGCCCCTCCCCGTTCGTTCCTCACGGAGAGGGGAGAATTCGACGGCACGACGACGGGCATCGAGCTGGCGCCGGACGGGCGCCCCCTTACTCGCTCAGGCTCGCACCTCCCCCAAAAAACCCTGGGGGAGGTGGACTTCGATCGCGCTCCAGAGGCTGTCTGTACTACCCCTCCCCTGCAGTTTGGGGGAGGGGTCGACCGCCGTTGCGAGGAACGAGCAAAAGGCTGGTCGGGGGTGAGGGCCTCGGGGGGTTGACGGGGTCCATCCATCCCATTATCTTAGCACTGTAATTCTTAGCCGACGGGTGATCGGAGATTCGGATGAGCGAAGATCGGGAGCAGACGGATCGGGCGCTCAAGCTGTGGGTGGTGCTGTCGCGGGCGCACGCCGCCGTGGCCGAGCACTCGCAGGCCGACATCGCCCGCCACGGGCTTACGCCCATGGAGTTCGGCATCCTGGAGGCGCTGCACCACAAGGGCCCCATGCTGCTGGGCGAGGTGCAGAAAAAGATCCTGGTCACCAGCGGCGGCGTGACGTACCTGGTCGACCGGCTGGCGGCGAAGGGGCTGGTGGAGCGGCAGCGCTGCGACCGCGACCGGCGCGCCTACTACGCCGCCCTCACGCCGGCGGGTCAGGAGCTGATCCGTGAGATCTTTCCCCGGCACGCCGAGGCCATCCGCCTCGCGATGAGTGGTCTGACGGAGCCGGAGAAGGATGAGGCGATCGGACTCCTGCGCACGCTGGGACGGCACGCGGCGGAGGCATCGCCATCGGGCGGCGGGTAGGATTTCGTTTGTCCGTTTATCTTAGAACTTGATGTTCGTTCAAACGCTGTAAAGACCGCGGCGGCAGATCCCGGCCCAATGCCGGCCGCACCATGAGGGATGGGCCAGTCGGAACCAACGAACGAGGGAACGCACGATGAGCATCGCCGAGACCACCACCACGACCACCTGGACCATCGACCCCGCCCACACCGGCGTCGAGTTCTCGCTCAAGCACCTGATGATCAGCACCGTGCGCGGCCGCTTTGGCGCCGTGTCGGGCACCATCGTGCTGGACGAGGCGAACCCCGCGGCGTCGACGGTGACGGCCGAGATCGACGTCCCCAGCATCGACACGCGCCAGGAGCAGCGCGACGCGCACCTGCGCAGCGCCGACTTCTTCGACGTGCAGAAGTACCCGTCGATCAAGTTCACCAGCACGCGCATCGAGCGCGACGGCGACCACTTCGACGTGTACGGCAACCTTACGATCCGCGACGTGACCCGCGAGGTGGTGCTGCACACCACCGACGAGGGCCGTGGCGGCGACCCGTGGGGCGGCCAGCGCGCGGGGTTCAGCGCGACCACCAAGATCGACCGGCGCGACTTTGGCCTCACCTGGAACCAGGCGCTGGAGACCGGCGGCGTGGTGGTGGGCAACGACATCAAGATCACGCTTGAGGTCGAGGCCGTAAAGCAGGCCTGACCCTCGCGGTCCGCACCGCAGAGCGCCCCTCTCCGCCCGAGCGGGGAGGGGCGTTTTGATGAAATGAAGATCGACAATGACGCAGGCGTGCGCACTACTCACGCACTTTCGCACTTTCGCACTCGTCCGGAGGCAACCATGCAGCTCGTCACCCAGGGCTTTCACCACGTCACCATGGTCGCGTCGGATGCGCGGCGCACGCTGGCGTTCTACCGCGACGTGCTGGGGCTGGAGATGGTTAAGCAGGCGGTGGATTACGACGATCCGGGCGCGCACCACCTGTACTTCGGCGATCGGGACGGCCGGCCGGGGACGCTGCTGACCTTCTTCGAGTGGCCCAACGCGCCCAAGGGGAGGCCGGGGATCGGCGGCGTGCACCACACGGCGCTGGGCGTGGAGACGGAGGAGGCGCTGCTGAAGTGGAAGCGGCGGCTGACGGACCACGGGGTGCACACCTCCGGACCGTACGACCGCGGCTACTTCACCAGTCTGTACTTCACGGATCCCGACGGGCAGATCATGGAGATCGCCACGGCGGGGCCCGGCTACACGATCGACGAGCCGGCGGACGCGCTGGGCCGCGAGCTCCTGCTGCCGCCGGAGCGCATCGTGCGCGGCCACCGCGACGAGGCGGCCATCGCCGCGCTCACGTGGCCCGAGCCTGTGCCGGCGATCACCCCCGACATGGCGCTGCACGGCATCCACCACATCAGCGGCATCACGGACGATCTGGGGCGCGCGGGGGAGTTCTACGAGCAGGCGCTGGGGCTGCGGATGGTGAAGAAGACCATCAACCGCGATGACGCGAAGATGCTGCACTACTTCTGGGCCGCGTACGACGGGCAGACCATTGCGCCCCACAGCTCGTGGACGCTGTTTGGGTTCCAGCCCGGCTGGAACCGGGTGCGGGGCGGCACCGGCCAGACGCACCACGTCGCCTTCCGCGCACGTGACGATGAAGAGCTGCGCGCGTGGCGCGACCACCTGCAGTCGCTGCAGGTGCCGGTGAGTCAGGTGCTGGACCGTACGTTCTACCGATCCATCACCTTCCAGGCGCCCGATGGCCAGTCGGTCGAGATCGCCACCGACGGCCCCGGCTTCGCGGCGGATGGGACCGCGGCATAGGCCGAAAGGGTGGCAGGCCGGTACGATCTCCATATCAGGAATGCGGCGCCTTCCCGAGCCAGGGAAGGCGCCGCTTTGCATTCGGGGCTGTTGGATGGCGAAACGCCACTGTCAGCGCGCGGGGACCTCCGCGGGGAGCGCTTCGAGCAGGATCTCGGGATGCTTCTCCGCGATCTGGAGCAGACGCATGGCCGGCCCGCTGGGGTCGCGCCGCCCCTGCTCCCAGTTGCGCAGCGTCTTTACGCTGATGCACAACGCCGCCGCGAACTCCTCCTGCGTCATCCCCAGCTTCGCGCGGATCTCCCGCGGGTCCGGCTCGCCCACGAAGTGAATCCGTGACGGCTCGATCTCAATCTCGCTGCGCAGGTAAGAGCCCATCTCCTTGATGCTCTCGACGAGCTCGTTGAACACCTTGTCGTCCATCGCGCACCTCTGGCGGGCCCTCACCCGCTCGCTTAGGCTCGCACCCTCTCCCGCAAGCGGGAGAGGGTATAAACGTCGCACCGGGTTCCCAGGTTCTGATCTGGCTTCGCGATGCGCGTCAGCCTTCGGCGGCCGGATCTCGTCGTGGGCTCCGGGCTGGATTCCCGCGGGTCCGGCTCGCCGACAACGATGATTCGCGACGCGGTATCTTCCCCCTGGAACCAGGCCGCGGCCAGTCGCGCGTTCTCGAGGAGTTCCTGAAAAACCTTGTCGTCCATCGTTACGCCGAATCCCTGGGTTCCGCCGCGGCTTTCGCGATGCGCGTCAGCACGCTGCGCATGTCGGTAAGCACTTCCTCGTTGCGGAAGCGGAGAACGCGGATGCCGCGAGCCTGGAGGTAGGCCGTGCGCGCGGAATCGCGCTCGAGCTGGTCGGCGGTATCGTGGACGCCACCATCGAGCTCCACACACAGGCGGACTTCGGCGCAGTAGAAGTCGAGCACCAGCCCGTCGAGCGTATGCTGCCGCCGGAAGCGGAGCCCGTTCACGGCGCGATTGCGCAGCACGATCCAGAGCGCTTTCTCGGCCAGCGTCGGGTTCTTCCGCATCTCCCGCGCAGCCTGCCGCACCTGGTAGGACGTGTTCCGCGACACACTTGCCTCCGCGCACAAAGCCGCAGTTTATACCCTCTCCCGCTTGCGGGAGAGGGTGCGAGCCTAGGCGAGCGGGTGAGGGTACCCCGCCGACGCGCGCGGAATCTAAACTCTGTTTTCCTGCTGTTCAATCCGTCCGCTTTTCACGCCATCGTGAGGACGGTTTCTATTGCACGACGCGCTTCACTTCGCCCACGCCGACGGCGGCGCCGCCGCGGCGGGGGTCGGCGATGGCGGACTGGAAGCCGTTGGGGAGCACCATGATGGACTGCACGTCTCCCTGGTAGCCCTCACGTTCCGCCAGGGCGTGGCCCATGGCGCGCAGCCGGGCCGCGGTGGCGGCGGGGAGAGCGTCGTTCTCGTAGCGCAGCGAGTCGGGAAGGTGCTGGTGGTGCAGGCGCGGGGCGGCGGTCGCGGTGGTCACGTCCATCCGGAAGTCGATCACGTTGCTCACGATCTGCGCGATGGAGGTGATGATGGTGGCGCCGCCCGGCGTCCCCGTCACCAGCAGCACGCGGCCGCTGGGGTCCAACACGATGGTGGGCGTCATGGCGCTCAGCATCCGCTTGCCGGGGGCGACGGCGTTGGCGGCGCCCTGCACCAGGCCGAACTGGTTGGGAACGCCCGGCTTGGCCGTGAAGTCGTCCATCTCGTTGTTCATCACGATGCCCGCGCCCTCGATGGTCACCAGGCTGCCGTACAGCGAGTTGATGGTCGTCGTCACCGCCACGGCGTTGCCGGCCTCATCCACGATGGAGTAGTGCGTCGTGTGCGTCCCCTCGCGCGGCGGGGCGCCCAGGCCCGGCGCCACCTGCGGCGACGGCGTGGCGTGGTCCAGCGCGATGGTGGCGCGCCGCTGGGCCGCGTACTCGTCCGAGATCATCCGCTCCGTGGGCTGCGGGACGAAGTCGGGATCCGCCAGGTACGCGTTGCGGTCGGCGTAGGCGCGGCGCGCGGCCTCGGCGAACACGTGCACGTGCTCGGGGGACAGGTAGCCCATGGAGCGCAGGTCGTATCCCTCCAGGATGTTCAGCATCTCCGCCATGGTCACCCCGCCGGAGCTGGGCGGCGGCATGGAGATGATCTCGTGCCCGCGGTAGCTGAAGCGCAGCGGATCCCGCCAGACGGCGCGGTAGCGGGCCAGGTCCTCGCGCGTGATCAGGCCGTGTCCGCGCTGCATCTCCGCCTCGATCAGCTCCGCCGTGCGGCCGCGGTAAAAGCCGTCCATCCCGTCCGCGGCGATGCGGCGGAAGGTGCCCGCCAGGTCCGTCTGCACCAGCCGGTCGCCCACGCGCGGCACCTTGTTGCCGGGGAGAAAGATGCGCGCGGTCTCGTGGTAGCGGCCGATCTTGTCCGCGTTGCTGCGCAGCGAGTTGGCCAGCCGCTCGTGGACCACGATCCCTTCCGCCAGGTTCACCGCCGGCTGCACCAGGTCGGCCCACGGCAGCGTGCCGAAGCGCTTGTGCGCCTCCCACATCCCCGCGACGGAGCCCGGGACGCCGGAGGCCAGGTGCCCCATCAGCGACCGGTCCGTCACGTTCCCCGCGCTGTCCAGGAACATGTTCGCGGTGGCAGCGAGCGGCGCGGCCTCGCGGAAATCGAGCGACGCCGTGGTGCCGTCCGCCATCCGCACCACCATGAACCCGCCGCCACCGATGTTCCCCGCCTCGGGGTTCACCACCGCCAGGGCGAAGTGCGTGGCGACCGCGGCGTCTACCGCGTTCCCCCCGCGCCGCAGGATCTCGGCGCCCACCTCCGACGCCACGCGGTCCGTCGTCACCACCATCCCCTTCTCGGCGGTGACGGGCGACATGGAGCCGCGCGCGAACGCCCAGCCGGGCGCGAAGGTGACAGTGTCTGCCTGCGCCGCGTCCGCCCGGGAGAGCCCGGACGGGCCGCAGGCAGCGGCGGACAGAAGGAGCGGGGCGAGCAGCAGCGGGAGCGCACGCGAGCGGATCATGGGTATCAGCCGAGTAGCAGGACTCTGGTCGCGGCGGGAGGAACGCCGTAACTTCCAAACTACAGGGAACAGCGAACAGGGAATAGGGAATCGCGGCGGGACCGCCCCGTGGTGATGCGTCCGGGGTGCACCAGGGGAAAGTTTTACGGCGTCGCGCTGCGCGCGGACCCCTCACCCCCGGCCCCTCTCCCGCAAACTGCGCGGGAGAAGGGTGACGCGAGGGTCCGGCTGCGGTGCGCGTGGCGGGTGCCTCGCGGAGCAACCACTCGCGGCACGAACCCTCGGCCACAGTCCGCGCAG
>DASTVC010000865.1:0-8444 GCA_035759295.1 Longimicrobium sp.
CTGCGCACCTTCCAGGTGGGCGCGGCGTCGCTCACGCTTCCTTCCATCGGGGTGAGCGTGTACACCAACGGCGACTGGAAGCTGGACGTGGGGTTCCCCAAGGGCGACGACTGGAGCCGCTCGTTCCGGGTGCAGGCGCAGGCGGGGCCGGTGCCGGTGACGGGCTCCGGCGGCTTCTACATCGCCAGCCTGAGCTCGGCCACGTCGCCGGGGACCTTCGTGGGCACCTACCCCAGCATCGTGGCGTTCGGGTTCGCGGCGCGGCTGGGGGTGGGGAAGGACTTCACGGCCGGGCCGCTCAAGGCGGGGGTCAGCGTCACCTTCTTCGGCATCGTCGAGGGGGCGGCGGGATACCTGTCCAACGGGTCCACCGACATCTTCCAGACCCCCGACGCGCTGGCGCTCAGCGGCCAGTTCGGCATCATCGGCGAGCTGTACGGCTCCATCGACTTCGTCATCATCAAGGCCAGCGTAAACGTACGCCTGCAGGCCAGCATCGGGATCGTGCTCAAGTACGAGCGCACCATCCCCAACAGCGGAAGCATCCTGCTGTACATCGAGGCCAGCGTGAGCGTGAGCGTAAAGGTGGAGATCAACCTGGGGCTGTTCTCCATCTCCATCAGCTTCAGCTTCCGCGCCAGCTTCCGCTTCGAGTGGCAGCTGCTGGCCCCGGGCGCCACCTCCGAGCGCATGCTGGCCGCGGCGTCGCTGCGCGGGCGGCGGATGATGCTGCGCAGCCTCGCGGCGGAGTCTCCGGCGGCGCTGGCGATCCCCCTGCAGCCGGGGCTGCCCAGCAACCTGGCGCTCTGGTTCCTTCCCGAGGGCACGGTGGTCTTCCCCAACCCCACGGGGACGGGGACGCCGTGGGTGGCCACCACGCTGGGGATCGAGTACGCGGACGATCCCTCCACGGAGACCAGCTACGCGGCGTTCAAGCCCTTCGAGGCGCTGACGGCGCAGCTGACGACGTGGGCGATGGCGCACGCGCTTCCGGACGCGGGCGGCACCTACACGCTGGACCAGGTGACGGTGCTGGACCAGAACCCGGACGAGCTGGTGGGGTGGATCGACTACCCCACGCTGCTGAGCCAGCTGGCGGTGTTCAACACCACCACGCTCACCACGCCCGACCAGTCGGTGCCCAAGCAGGTGTACGGGGCCACCTTCCCCATGCCCCCGTTCCTGAAGGTGCAGACCACGGGGCGGCTGAACGCGCAGGGCCAGCCGGACGACCTGGGCTTCGTGTACGCGACGAAGAACGTGGTCGACACCACCTTCATCGCCGAGGTGGACGCGTACTTCAACCAGCTCTTCGTCAACCAGCAGAGCGGCGGATCGGGCGGGACGCTGCTGCTGGCGGCGGATGATACGCCCACGACGACGCCGCTGGTGCAGGAGATCTTCCTGAACTACTTCACCGGGCTCATCCGCGGCGGCGTGCACGGGGTGCTGCAGGCCATGCAGACCAACGGCACGGGGAGCGGCACGGCGGAGCAGCTGATCCTGGCGGCGGTGGCCGACGGGCAGATGAAGGCGCTGGCGGGGCAGATGAGCAGCTCGTTCCGCGGCGGCGTGCGCCTGCCGTACACGTCGGGGCTCACCGTTCCCGGCGGCGCGGCGCTTACGACCACCAACCCGCTCTATGCGCTCCTCTGGCAGGAGTTCCCCGTCGGCACACTGGGCTCGTCCAACCAGTACGCGATCGCCCTCAGCAACCCGGATACGACGCAGCCGTGGCTCACCAGCACGGCTACGTGGAACCTGACCAGCACCTGGCTGCAGCCGCTGGCGGCCGCGGTGGCGACGGACGTGCAGGCGCCCACGGCGCCGGTGCAGCTCCCCTTTACGGACGTGGGCCCGCAGGCGTTCAGCCTGCAGAACCCGGTCACGTGGACGCAGGCCGGGGGCGCCACCTCCACCCTCTTCCCCTTCCCCGCCAACCTGCGGACGCTGCAGTCCGCCGGGACGGGGGCGGTGAGCGTGCTGGTGCAGTCGCGCGAGGGTGGCGCGCCGTACCTGCCGGGCGGAACCTCGCTCCCCGCGTCGAGCTTTACCTGGGCCACGCAGATCACCCTGGCCGCGGCGCAGGTGCCGGTGCCGCAGCCGCCCCCGGGCGCGGGCGGGCCGCCGCCGGCGGGGAGCGGCGAGTCGCTGAAGGACGTGTTCTCCCTGGCCGGCGCCAGCCAGCAGGACCAGGCGCTGCTGGAGCAGATCATCCAGCTCCTGGCCGGGGGGACCAACCCCATCGCCGCCATCCAGGTGCTGTACCAGACCTCCGCGGGCGCCGCGGGGCTGAATTCCGGCAAGGTCACGCCGGCCAACGTGTTCGTCCTGCGCACCAACACGACGACGGTGTCGGCGCCGCCGGCGGGGCCCAACCTGATGCTGATGGCCGTGCCGGAAGAGCCGGCGGGGGTGCCGGTGGGCGCGGCGATCGATGACGACGCGGGCTTCCTGCAGATCATCCAGCAGGCGGCGGTGACCAACGCGCCGGGCTACTACCTGCGCTACCTGGACGACGACGGCAACAGCCTGCCGACCGCCCTCTTCACGGGCGGCCCCGCGCCGGTGACGCTGCTGATCACCTGGAACGCGGACGGCTCGCAGAACACGCCGGCCTCGCCCGCGCAGGTAAAGCCGTTCTACAACGCCGTCGCCGTGCAGAACGTGGACTCTTCGCTCCTCTACTACGCGGAGACCACGGACCCGGCGCTCAGCACGCAGTACTCCTCGGTGGCGGCGGGCTCCATGGGCGTGCTGCTGACGCAGAGCGAGAGCGCGGCGCTCGTCCAGGCGTCGCATCCCACCCTCACCGCGATGGCGGACGGACTGCCGGCGCGCAGCCGCGGCTACCTGCGCTCGGAGCTCGTGCAGGCGCTGGTGGACGGGGGGATGACGGACCCGGACGAAGTGCACGCGGTGCTGGCGCAGTCCGGCGGCGCGGCGTCGCAGCTGAACGCGCTGTACTCGCTGGTGACCTACCAGGTGCAGGCGACCAGCGGCTTCGTGCAGAGCAACCTGTCCGCGCCGGTGCAGCCGCAGCAGCCCGACGCCGGCAGCAGCGCGGCCGACGGGCTGACGCTGGCGGCGGACGACGACGGCGACACCAGCTCGTTCCGCGTCTACGTGCCGCTGTACAACCTGGCCCAGGCCAACCAGGTGACAGTCGGCACGCGCCCGCCCAACCGCTACGCCGACATCGGGCAGCCGGTGGCGATGGAGTTCTACCAGAACGACGCCTTCGGCAACCAGATGCCGTCGCAGCTGCCGTTCTCATCCACCAACCTGTACTTCGACGCCATCGTCCCCATCGACGAGTGGCAGGGGGTGGTGACGGCGTACGACTTCACGGGCGGCGCGGCGGCCACGGTGAACGTGTACCTGGCGCCCAGCGAGGCGGCGTTCGGGGGGATGAACGCGGACGCGGCCTGGGCGGCGCTGCAGGCGTACTACACCATCCAGGACCAGTTCGGGGCGGCCGGGGTCACGCTGTGGCTGGAGACCAACCTGGCCGTGGACGCCGGCGGCGGGATGGTGAAGGTGCAGCTGCCCACGGACAAGGTGACGGCCATGCTGGTCGCCATGGTCACCTACCTGGAGGCGCTGTACACGTACCTGGAGACGAAGACGGGGAGCGCGCCGGCCTTCAACGTCCCCGAGGTGACGCTGACGACGGCGGTGAGCGGCGCGGGAACGCCGCCGCCGGTGTGGGAGCTGGTGGTGATGGTGGGGATCGAGCGCGACGTGAGCCTGATCTCGCCCCTGCTCATCAGCGGCGGCGTGGTGACCTACCCCGCGGCGCAGAACCGCTACACCAACATCGTCCCCACGGTGGGCGCGTCGCTGCCGGACGGGTCAGGCTCCATCTCCATCGACGCCTTCGCCGCGGCGTTCGTTCAGTCCTTCCCCGCGCTGATCCTGTCGGTCGGCCTGGGCGGGGCGCAGCAGGCGGCGCAGCGCA
The DNA here is from genome assembly GCA_035759295.1 of Longimicrobium sp. Taxonomy (GTDB): domain Bacteria; phylum Gemmatimonadota; class Gemmatimonadetes; order Longimicrobiales; family Longimicrobiaceae; genus Longimicrobium. The sequence continues at coordinate 3,962 of DASTVC010000865.1, forward strand.
CCTCGTCCGCGGGACAGCAGCGGGCGGCGCTGCGGGCGCAGGGCGTGGCCAGCGACGGGACGGGCTCGGGCGCCACGGCGCCGCAGTCGCTGTGGGCGGTGCAGAAGACGCTCATCGGCATCCAGGTGGGGCAGACCGCAGGCACGGGGCCGTTCTACCTGTCGCCCACGCCGCTGGACAACACGCTGAACACGGCCACGGTGCCGCTGCCTCCGCTGCCGCCGCTGGCGAACCCGCCCACGTGGCCGGCGCAGCAGCTGTTCACCGACGTGGACCTGGACCGGCTGAACGCCACCTTCTTCGGGGCGGTGGATGCCTTCCTGTCCCCCGCGTCGGCGGCGCAGGCGTTCGAGCTGGTGCCCGACGCGTACACCACGGTGGCCACCGGGCGGCGCTCGCTGGCGGACCAGTACGCGGACAAGGAGGTGGACTGGCTGTTCCCCGCGGGCGCCCCGTGGACGGGGACGTCCGAGGACCTGGCGGCGGCGCAGACCGCGCTCGCGCAGCAGATGCGCGCCGGGCTGAGCACCGCCTACGCGGTGGACACGGTGGTGCAGTTCGGCGTGTCGTGGACGGCGGCGCCGCCGGCGGGGGTGGGCGACCTGTACTCGCTGTACGGCCAGGTGCGGCCGACGGGCGGGGCGGAGCTGCAGCACGGCTTTACGCTCAGCACCTCGCAGGTGCCGGTGGTGGGGACGGGGAACAGCCTGCTCACCTTCCTGTTCGGCGCGGCGGACGTGCAGGACACGGCCAGCGCCAGCCTGGACCTGGAGTTCAACGTCACCCACGTGCAGCACTTCCTGGAGCCCGCCGGCGCGGTTCCGGAAGACGAGGCGCGCCCCTCCATCTGGCTGCAGCTGGTGAACCCCTACCCGGGCGGCGTGCCGCACGTGGGCCCGGCCGGGCCGGTGGAGATCCCGCTGGTCTTCCGCCAGTACCCCACGCCGCCGACGCTCATCAGCCAGCAGGCCCCGCAGGGCGCGGGGACCAGCACGGCGCCGGGGAACAACCCGCTGACGGCGGCGGCCGCGTGGCACCTGTTGTACCGCTACCAGGTGCAGCTCACCCCGCACGACCGCATCGCCAGCGCGATCACCTACAACACCAACCTGACCACGTCGCCCAGCGGCGGCGGGGGGCAGAACAGCACCCTGCTCACGGCCGACGAGCAGCTGTGGACGCTGTTCCAGTCACTGGCCCGCTTCAGCGCCACCTACGCGGTGCTGCAGCCGGTGCTGGCGGACCTGTCGGAGGGCAACACCTACTGGGCGGGCGCGGCGCAGTCGTTCGCGTCCCTGGTCCAGGGGGTGGTGACGAACACCACGTGGAACCCGCTCCCCACGCTGATGGCGGCGCGCGCGCTGGCCAACGTGACGGACAGCTACACCATCACCGACGTGGCGCAGGGGCCGGGGCAGCAGCTCATCACCCTCACCTGGGCGGAGCGGGAGTCCAGCTTCGACGGGGCCAGCCTCTCCATCGTCGCCATCTCGCCGCAGACGGGGGAGGCGTATCCCAACCAGCGCGCGGGGACGGTGCCCAACGGCATTACCGACGCGTACTCGCCGCAGCCGCCGCTGGTGGACGACTGGGTCATTCACCAGGTGGAGGTGGACGGGCTGAACGTGCTGGCGGCGGAGAACGCGCTCTCCGGGGTGCAGGTGCAGCGCAACGTGATCACCATGGAGAGCGGGGGGACGGCGTACACGGCGCAGGCGGAGTTCATCTACAACACGCCCATGGTGCGGGCCACGCAGCCCATCACCCCGTTCGTCGACAACGCGGACCCCATCAACGTCGCCACGCTGCCGAACCAGGGGATCGGGACGGGGTGCCCCACGACGACGACTCCGCCGGGGATCCCGGGGCTGTGCCAGCGCATCTACACCCTCATGTACGACCTGCTGGTGGACGACGCGGGCGAGCAGCTGGTGGCCGCGCAGCTCCTGGCGGGGATGGCTGAGGACGACGGCGCGCCGCGGCGGGTGAAGGTGGCGTGCAGCTACCAGTACCGCGTGGCGGCGGCGGGCGGGGTGCCCACCTCGCTGAACCCGGTAAGCCCGCTGGTGCCGGTGGTGCTGGCCCGCTCGTTCGTGATCGACGGCACCCAGCCGGACCAGCTGAGCGGCTTCAGCGGCGCGTTCGCCACGGCGGCGGCCGGGTGGGCCGCCGACAACGGGGTCACGCTGGGCACGGGCGCCCAGGCCGGCTCGCAGTTCGTGTTCGACATCACCCTGTACGCGCAGATCAGCGGGCTGAACACGCCCGTCCTGCGCCTGCGCAACCTTCAGCTCGCCCTGGCCGACATCAAGGTCTGAGCGCGGCCGGGGCACCACGGGAGACACACGCCGCACCACGGCCTGGCACGCCGGCGCAACGCAGTGGCAACCGACGTACGACCCTACTTTCGCCGAGGAGATGCATCCATGTCCGACATTCTTGAGCACGACGTGTCCGCCGCCATGACGGTGACCAGCACCTGGGACGGCTCGCCGCTCACGCTGGCCGTGAACGACCAGGCGCAGATGCCGCAGACCCCCGATGGCACGCTGATCCTGGCGGCCATCGACCTGAGCCCCAACAGCCAGGGCACCCTGGCGGTGAGCTCGGGGAGCCAGCCGTTCCCGGTTCCCCCGCTTCCGGCGGGCGCCACGGCGCCGTGGGTGGCCGCCAACAACTTCGGGGCGAACAACCTCAAGGCCACCAACGTCAGCAGCAACCAGAGCGTCACCATCAAGATCCAGGCGGTGGGGCCGGGCATTCCGGGGGTCACGCCCGCCAACCTTCCCCAGCTCTCGCCCACCTCGCTGGCCCCCGGAGCGGTGGCCGCCGGCAACACCAACCCGGCGCAGATGCAGCTGCAGATTCAGAACCCCAGCGGCAACTCGGCGGTCATCGGCATCGTGGGCGGGCCGCAGGACGACACCGGCAACAACGGCTACGTGATCGGCCTGAACTTCGGGCAGACGGCCGGGCCGGGCACCAGCAACCCGTCGGGCAAGCCGCAGCAGGGGTACTACGCCACCACGACGGGCAACTCGTACACGTTCTCGTTCAACTGGAACGGCGGCAACATCTTCGTGGGCAACGTGTCGTCCAGCCAGGCGTCGAACGTGACCCTTACGCTGCGCTCCATCTGAGCACCCCGCGCCCCCGGCACGTGCCGGGGGCGCTCCATTCACCGGGAGGTCGGGATGCAGGACACACCGGACGACGCCGCGCCGCAGCAGACCCTGGACGCGGCGGCGGCGGACTGGAACGGGAACGGAACCACGCTGGCGGTGAACGGCCAGGTGCAGATGCCGCAGACGCCCGACGGCACGCTGGTGGTGGGCTACTGGGTCACCGGCGGCCAGAACAGCGCGGGGCAGCTGCAGATGAGCTCGGGGGGCACCTCCTACCCGCCGCTCACGGTGCCGGCCATGCTGCCGCAGCCGCAGCTGCTGATGAAGAACTTTCAGGCCAACAACCTCAAGCTCACCAACACCAGCCCCAACGGCACCACGAAGATCTGGGTGGCGGCGTACGGCCCCGGCATTCCGGGCGTCACCCCCGCGCCGCTCACGGTCGGGGGCCCGGCAAAAACGCTGGGGACCACCAGCAGCGCGCAGGGCAACACGCTCCCCGCGCAGATGCAGCTGCAGATCTCCGCGCCCAGCGGGTTTCTGGGCATCTTCGCCATCGTGGGCGGGCCGCAGGACTCCACGGGCAACAACGGCTACGTGGTGGCGGTGAACGCCGCCAGTACGGCGGGGCCCGGCACCAGCAACCCCGGCGGCACCCCGCCCACCGGGTACTACGCCACCACGCAGGGCAACGCGTACACCTTTTCGTTCAACTTCAACGGCGGCCTGATCTACGTGGTGAACATGTCGGCCGCGTCGGTCACGGGGCAGGTGCTGCTGCTGTCGATCTAGCGGAAGCGGCGGGAGGGGACGTTCGATGACGATCATCCCGCCCTGTCCATCCGCCGCAGCGCGCGTTGGATGGTGTGGCCGGCGCGGCGCAGATCAGGGCTCGCGCCGGTCGCGGCGTGTGATGCCCGGCCGGGGTCTTCGCCGATCCACAAAAAGACTTGGCCTCACGCAGAGTCAGCAGAGTCAGCAGAGTTTGATCGTGCCGTTTCCTCTGCGCTCCCGGGCGGGAACCCGATCGGCGGAAGCGGAAGGCACGGCGCGGCGGTCGACGAGGCACGATCCCTGGAGCTGCCGGGAACGGGAGAGGGATGGAAGCGCGGCAGAGGGCCATCCGCGTTTTTTCGGGGAGGGATGTGGATCGGTCGATGGTCTCCGTGGCGCACGAGAGCAGGGAGATCAGAACACCTGATACCGAATCCGCAAAAAGACTGCGTCCAGAAGATCGCTGTCATTCTGAGGAAGGCGGCGCGCATAACCGTCTTTACGCTCCAGGGCCCGTGCGCCGACCGAAGAATCTTTATCGGAAACGGGAGGGCCCCTCGCGCTGAGGCCGACGTAGCCGACAG
>DASTVC010000866.1:0-8190 GCA_035759295.1 Longimicrobium sp.
GCGGTGGAGGCCGGCGGCGCGCCGTCGGCGGTGCAGGTGGGCGGCGCGGGCGGCATGCGGCAGGCGCAGGCGTACACGCTGTCGCCGCTGGTGCTGCGCATTGGCGGGCGAGAGGCGACGGTACCCCAGGTGCGCGTGTACCTGGAGCCCACCTCCAGCGACAGCGACCGCCTGTACGGCAACCTCGGCCAGGACGTCATCCGCCAGTTCGAGGCGATGACGCTGGACTTTCGCCGCATGCAGCTGCGGTTCCGGTAAGGGGCGAGGCGGACGGCGGGTGCGAAACGGGAGAGGACGACAATCGTCATCCTCTCCCGTTCGTGCCCCCACGATCGGCGCGGCTACGCGAGGCAGGCGTCGTGCAGGCGGCGGACGGCGAGGGCGGCGTCTTCCGCGTGGACGGCGAAGGTGAGATTGATGCCCGACGCGCCCTGGGAGATGAGCGCGACGTTGATCTCCGCCAGCGCGCCAAAGACACGCGCCGCGATTCCCGGCGTGGTGCGCAGCGCCTCGCCCACCACGCAGACGATGGCGTATCCCTCCTCTACGTCCACGCGGCCCAGGCGCTCCAGCTCGCGCGCCGCCTGCGGGATCCGGTCCGGCTGATCGACGGTGAGGGAAACGCTGACCTCGGAGGTCGCCACGACGTCCACCACGATCTGGTGGCGGTCGAACGCCTCGAAGATGGCGCGGAGGAACCCCGACGCGCCCAACATGCGCGCGGAGGTGATGCGCACGATGGTGACGCCGGTCTTGTGCGCGACCGCCCTGACGCCCGCCGCGCCGCCGCCCCCCGCGGCGCCGATGAGCGTGGACGCGGAGTTCGGAGCCATGGAGTTGCATACCCGTACGGGAATGCCGCGCTCCACGGCCGGGTGCAGGGTGCGCGGATGCAGCACCTTGGCGCCAAAGTAGGCCAGCTCCGCCGCCTCGTCGTACGACAGCCGCGGGATGCTGCGGGCGCTGGGGACCACGCGGGGATCGGCGGTCATGAAGCCGCTGACGTCCGTCCAGATCTGGATCTCCGACGCGTCCAGCGACGCTCCCACCAGCGCGGCGGAGAAGTCCGATCCTCCGCGTCCCAGGGTGGTGGTCGCCCCCGCCTCGGTAGCGCCCACGAAGCCGCCCAGGACGGGCACCTCGCCGGCCTGCAGCGCGGGGGCCACGGCCGCGCGCGTGGCGAGGCGGGTTTCGTCCATCCGCGGCTCGGCGCGTCCGTGCTCCTCGTCCGTGCGAATGCACCGCCGCGCATCCACCCACGCCGAGGACACGCCGTCCGCCGCCAGCGCGGCCGCTACCACGTGCGAAGACAGCCGCTCGCCCCAGGAGAGCAGCTCGTCGCGCAGCGGACGGCGGGTGCCCGGGTGCGTGGCCATCATCCCCAGCACCAGCGGAAGCTCGCGACGCGCGGCCGCCAGCTCGCCGCGCAGGCGCTCCAGCGCGTCGCCTTCCATCAGCGCCGCGGCCTCGCGCGCGTGGCGGTCGATCAGCGCGCCGGCCCGCTCCTCCATCGCCGCCGTGAGCGCGCCGCCCTCCGCCAGGCGCGCGAGGGCCGAAAGTTCGTCGGTGACCCGGCTGAACGCGGAGACCACCACCACCGGGCGCCGCTCCACGTGCGCCCGCACGATGCCGGTAAGCCGGCGGATGGCCGCCGCGTCCTGCACCGACGTGCCTCCGAACTTCATCACCAGCGGCGCGGTACCGTTCGCGGGCGCCGCAGTCGCTTCGCTCATCTTCTGCTTCTCCTGACCGACGGACGGGGATAGGACCTGTTTGGCGGCGCGGAATGTCGCCGGGGCGGGACCCACGACACAAGGCTGGTCCCTCACCCGCTCGCTCAGGCTCGCACCCTCTCCCACAAAGAGCGCCAATGAGCATCGGAGAGGGGAGTAAACGTCGTGCCCGCCGCCGGCGCGTTCCCGGAGGTGAAGGTGAAGCCCCGTCGCGGTACGCGCGAGCGCGTCGAGACGGGGCTTGTCGCTTTCCCGGCAGCGGGGTTTACCCGCTCATCCAGAGTCGTCGGACCACTCCCATTCTTCTTCGTCCCACGAAGTTGTCGAAACGCCGCTGTGCAGCAGCTGGTCATCGCCTTGCGGTGCCATCCGCGCGAACGCCTGCTTCCACCCCTCCCGTGGATGCACAGGCTCTGTGGTAGCGTTGCCTCCTTGCGTTTCCATATTACCCGCTCACGAACGACGGCGGCGAGAAGATCCCGTGTCGGCCGCGAGGCGTTCCTTGTCCGCCGATCGAGCGGGAGCTTCGACACGCTTCGGAAGTGGGGTCTCCGCGGGCTCAATCGCGGGGTAGATCTCACCGACCACCGCCTTGAGCACCTCCGGATGGAGTTCCGCGATCTGCAGAAGGCGCCGTGCAGGGCCGTCCGGCTCGCGCTTTCCCTGCTCCCACGCTCGAACCGAACTGGCGCTGACGCCCAGCATCTCGGCAAAGATCGCCTGCGAAACGGAGAGCTTGTGGCGAATCTCGCGGATCAGGAACGGCGCGTACCATGGAGGTCGCTCCACGTGCGCGCTGCGGGCGGTGACCTCGACGCTGTGCACACGGACGTTGGTCAGTTCGCCACGTTGATAGGCGATGGCCTCCTTTAGCCCTTCGATAAGGGCTTCACCCCACCTGCTGTGCTCGTTTTCCATCAGCTCTCCATCTTCAGCTGCTGTACCAGCGCCTTCAACGCGCGATAGTACGCGGGAGTGAAATCCGGCTGATCATTCTTGGCGAACACGGCAAGGAAGAAAACGCGTGCATGGACCTGGACATACAGGTAGAGCACACGGCCACCACCCCGCTTTCCCCGTCCCGACGCCGCCACCCGCAGCTTCCGCACTCCACCGGTGCCCCGAACGAGGTCCCCCGCCCGGGGATTGTCGTTCAGGATCTGTTGCAGCACCCTGATGTCGTCATCATCCAGGAGCGCATCAGCGGTACGGGTGAAGTAAGGCGTGTTGATGAAATGCAGCGGCTCGCGCTCGGCATCCAAAGTATAACACTCTGTGTCATAGATGGAAGAGGTGTGCAGCGTGGACGCGCGAACGTATGAGGCGCTCCGGCAGGATGGAAGGGGGCAGAAGAGGTGAGGTTTACATCGGTTCGGTCGCTGGCGCGGACGTACCGCTCCTTACGCGGATTCCTCGAAAGTGATCACCACAACCCGAGCCTGGTCAGGTCGTCGCGGAGCTTGAGGAGGGCCAGGTCCTTCATCTTGGCTTCCAGCATTACGTCGAAGGGGGCGGGGCCCACGGCGGCCAGAAAGCCGCCGAACTCCCAGGGGTGCACGTAGTCGGCGTGCTGGGAAAGGAGGGGTGGGGCGGGGACCTCCTTCTTGCCGCGGAGCACCATCCGCGAGTCGAGCTTCGGCGAGGAGAAGTGCACCTTGGGCATCACGCCGGCGGGCCAGGTGGCCAGCGCGGCGCGGCAGGCGTCGCCCAGCGACAGGGTGCCGGGGTTCAGCAGGTGGTGCTGGTGGTCGAAGACGACGGGAATGCCGATCGCTTCGTGGACGCGCAAGCAGTCCTCGACGGTGTAGAGCGTCTCGTCGTTCTCGATGACCAGGCGGCGGCGTCCGGACTCGGAGAGGCGCGTGTAGTTCTCGGCGAAGCGCTGCATGGCCGCGTCCTTGTTGCCGTACGCGCCGCCCAAGTGCAGGATGACGATGGCCTCCGGGCCCTGCTCCATAGCGTCGAGCAGCTCCGCCTGGGAGTTGACGTCCCAGATCCCCTTGGCGTTGATGGCCGGGTCCAGCGCGGAGAGCAGCACGTACTGCGACGGGTGCAGCGACAGCCGGATGCCGCGCTCCCGGGCGATGCGCCCGAGCTCGGCGAGTCCGGTGCGGCACTCCGCGATCTGGCCGTGGAACTGCGGCAGGTCGGGGTGCGTGCAGTAGGGGACGAAGTCGCTGGAGATGCGGTACATCCGCACGTCGATCTCGTCCAGGTAGTCCAGGATCCCGCGCAGCATCTCCATCGATACGCTCAGGTGCGGCCCGGACTGCCACCGCCGCGCGTCGTTGCTCTTCAACCCCTCGCGCCCGGCCACCTTTACGGCGAACCCCAGCCGCCGCGGCCACTCCCGCTTCGCCATCCGCAATCCGTCCTCGATTCATCCGTGTGCCGACAAAGCCGGGGGCGCGGCCGGATGCACCGGCCGCGCCCCCGCGCCCTTCACACCGCGTTCCGCGGCGTCGCTCAGGAGTTGGGGCGCTGCACCAGCACCCACACCGTCTCGGTGCTGCCGCTGTAGAACATGGAGATCACCACGTTCTTTTCCCGCCCGTCGCGAAAGCGGAACTGGTAGGGAAACACGGTGTGCAGGTTCCGGTTCGCCACGCCCTCGACGAACTTGCCGTGGAACTCCTGCACCTTGGTGCACGGCGCCACCTCGTCGAAAAAGCTCTTGCCCACCGCCTCGCCCTTTTCCACGCGCGCCAGGCTGCTCTCCGTCTGGTTGAACTTCAGCACGGTGCCGTTGCGGTCCAGCTGGATCATCCCTACCGGAAGGCTGTCGAGCTCGTCTTCGGTAAGCACGTCGGCGCGTTCGAGGACTTCGGTGGTGCCGCTGAGGGTGGCCTGCATGGGTCGGGCTCCTGGGATCGGTGGAGGTATGCTGCTCCTCACACGGGTAGCAGCGCCGGAGGCAGCATCCGCCAGAATCGTACCTGTGTGTCCAAGGTTTGTCAATTGTTGGGACGAACTGTTCAACGCTGGTCGATCCGTCGTTCCCGATCCGCTCTGGAACGCGGTGTGCAACCGTCCTCCGGCTCCCGGTGACGCTGGAAATCTGTCACATCCGCGCGCCGATGTTGTTGCGGCACCGGGACATCGGCCGCAGACCACGGAGGCCCCTGATGGCGAACAACGACATGGACCGGGTGGTGCCGCTTGGCCAGCTGGACGACTTCAAGGTGGCCGAGGGCGAGCCCGACGTGCGGGGCTGGGAGGTGCTGGCGTCGGACGGCCGCAAGATCGGCGAGGTGGATGAGCTGCTGGTGGATACGGCGGCGATGAAGGTGCGCTACCTGGACGTGGACGTGGACGACGGGATCATCGCCGGCGGCGCCGACCGCCACGTGCTGATCCCCATCGGCTACGCGCGGCTGCAGGAAGACCGCGACTGCGTGATGGTTGATGCGCTGGCCGCGGCGGACCTGGGCGGAATGCCGTCGTACGACCAGGGGCCGCTGACGCGCGACTTCGAGACGTCCGTGCGCGAGAACTTCTCCGCGCGCCGGGGCACTGCATCTACCACGGAGCTGGCGGGTGGATCGGGGATGATGGACACGGCCGGACTGGACAACACGCCGGGCACCGGCACGGGGCTGGGGATGACAGGGATGGCGTCCGACGCCTTCGGCGGCCTTTACGACACCGACCCCGGCATGCGGGCGTCCACGCCGGACGCGGATTCCCTGCGCTCCACCGGCGCGTCCGCGGGATTGACGTCGTCGGCGGATGACGGGCTGCGCGCCGGCGAGCGGACGGGCGCGGGGTCGCAGGGGCCGACCGGCGGGATGAGCGCGAGCACTTCGTCCGCTGGGCCGGGCGCGCTGAATGAGGGCGCGGACGAGCTGGGCTACGACCGCGACGCGGTGGAGATGCGGGGCGACGCCAGCCACCGCGCCGGGCTCTCCGGATCGGACTACCAGCACAACGCCGACGAGGACTTCTACGCCAGCGACGCGTTCGACGACGCGCGCTTCTACGGCTCGCGGCGGCCGGGCGGGTCGCCGGACACCTCGTCCCGCGGCAACTTCGGGCTGAGCGGAGGGACGGGTGGCGCGGCGGAGGTGGATCCGCTGAGCGGCAGCGGGCTGCCGCGGGACGGCGCCACGCTGCACGGGTCCAGCACGGGCGACGTGGGCACGGACCGCGACGAGACCAGCCGCCTCGCGCGCGAAGCCGGCGAGCGGCTGCGCGAGGACCGCGACAACCGCGGCGTGGGCGGCACGGGCAACCTCTGATTCGCCGCGCACTTCGGGGCGCTTCCGCCGGCGGGCGGGGGCGCCCCTTTCGCGCGCGTGGCATCCGCGCGCGCGAGGCGGTAGATTGTCGCTTCCCATGACCGTTCCTCTGCCGCCCGCCCGCCGTGGTCCGTGGATCCTGGCGATCGACGTGGGCTCATCGTCCGTGCGGGCGCAGTGGGTGGATGCGGAGGGCGCGCCGCTCTCCGTGGACGTGGCCGCGCGGGCGGAGTACGCGTGGCGCGCTACCCCGGACGGCGGGATGGAGGCGGATGCCGACGCGCTGGCCGACCTCTGCGTCGGCGTGATCGACGGCGCGGTGCAGGCGGGGCGCGCGGCCAGGATCGAGCCGGCGGCGGTGGCGATGGCGGCGTTCTGGCACGGCCTGGCCGGCATCGGCGCGGACGGGCGGGCGGTGACGCCGCTCTACGGCTGGGGCGACGGGCGGGCGCGAGAGGTGGCGGACGAGCTGCGGTCGCGGCTGGACGAGGGCGCGATCCACCGCCGCACCGGGTGCTTTCTGCACGAGCTGTATCCGGCGGTCAAGCTGGTCTGGCTCCGCGGCCCCGCGGGCGATAGCTTGCCGCCCTCCGCCACCTGGGCCGGCATCGGCGAGCTCCTCGCGCTGCGGCTGTTCGGCGAGCTGCGGACGTCGGTGTCGATGGCGAGCGGCACGGGGCTGCTGGACCTGCACCGGCAGTCGTGGGACGGCGAGATGCTGGACGCCGCCGGCGTTTCCGCGGATGCGCTTCCGCCGATCGCCGATGCCCCGTTCCTCGGCCTCCGCGAACCGTTTGCGGCGCGCTGGCCGGAGCTGGCGGCGATCCCCTGGTTCCCGGCGCTGGGCGACGGGGCATGCGCCAGCCTGGGGATGGACGCTACGGGGCGGCGGATCGGGCTGACGGTGGGCACCTCCGCGGCGGTGCGGGTACTGCGGGAAGACGCGGACGTCGTGGTGCCGGACGGGCTCTGGTGCTACCGGCTGGATGCGCGGCGGACGGTCTGCGGGCGGGCGATGTCCAACGGCGGCAACGGATTCGCCTGGCTCGCGCGGACGCTGCGGCTCCCCCCGCCGGATGAGCTGGAGGCGCGCCTCGCGGCGATGGAGCCCGGCGCGCACGGACTGGCCGTCATCCCCCGCCTGGTCGCCGAGCGCCCGCCGCGGCCCGCGGGGCCGGAGACGGCGAGCATCGCCGGGCTGACGGCGGCGACGGGGCCGGTGGAGATCGCGCGGGCGTGGCTGGAGGCGTCGGCGCGGACGATGGCGGAGGCGGTGGACGCGGTGGAGGCGGCGTTCGGGACGGCGGACGAGGTGGTGGCCGGCGGCGGCGCGCTGCAGGCCTCGCCCGCGTGGACCCGCATCATCGCCGACGCCCTCGGCCGCCCGATGCGCCTTTCGCCGCACCACGAGGCGACGCTGCGCGGGGCGGCGCTGGTCGCGCTGGAGAGGATCGGCGCGTAGGCGCGGGCCCTCACCCCCGACCGGTCTTTCGCTCGTTCCTCGCGACGGCGGTCGACCCCTCCCCCAAACTGCGGGGGAGGGGTGTCGGCAGGGCTCACGGGCACGCGATCGAATTCTCCCCTCTCCGTGAGGAACGAACGGGGAGGGGCCGGGGGAGGGGCACCCCGCGGGCGCAGTCCCGATGCTTCTTTCGCGCGATCGAAGTTAAACCTCCCCCAGGGTTTTTTGGGGGAGGTGCGAGCCTGAGCGAGCGGAGGGGGCGCGCCCTCGCGCAGGCCCGTCGGATGCTCGACCGGACTACATATCCAGAAATCCAGCGCAGTTCCGCACGAACCAGGAAGATAGATGCCCTCCGAAGCCCAGACGCTCGACCAGCTCTGCATCAACACCATCCGCACGCTGTCCATGGACGCGGTGCAGGCGGCCAACTCCGGCCACCCTGGCACCCCCATGGCGCTGGCGCCGCTGGCGTACGTCATCTTTACGCGCCACCTGAAGCACAACCCGGCAGACCCCAGCTGGGCGGATCGCGACCGCTTCATCCTTTCCGCCGGGCACGCGTCGATGCTGCTGTATTCGATGCTGTACCTGACGGGCTACGGGCTGACGCTGGATGACATCAAGAACTTTCGCCAGTGGGACAGCCCCACGCCCGGCCACCCCGAGTACGGCCTTACCCGCGGCGTGGAGACCACGACGGGGCCGCTGGGGCAGGGCTTCGCCAACGGCGTGGGGATGGCGATGGCCGAGGCGCACC
>DASTVC010000867.1:0-3739 GCA_035759295.1 Longimicrobium sp.
CGGATGATGGACTGCGAGTCGTCCACGACGGGCATCCCCAGCGCCTCGGCCCGCAGCGCGAACTGAAAGGCGGGCTCGCTCACGCCGGTGAGGGCGCGGATGAAGAGCGCGTCGTACTCCGGCAGCTTGTGCAGCTCGTCGAGCCCGATGCGCCGCACGTGCACGTTCATCCGCAGCGCGATGCGCTCCAGCCGGTCCAGCGTCTCCGGGCTCGACGGGCTGAACACGTCGTCCGGATCGACCAGGACGGCGATGGACGCGCGCCGCTCCTCCCGCGGCGCCTCCCTGCCGCGGCGGACGATGCGCTTCTGGTCCGCCAGCGCCTCGCACAGTTCCCTGCGCTCGTCCGCGTCCAGCCGGTGCGGCGGCACGGGGGCCACGGCGGTCACCTTCCACTCGCCCTCCTCGCGCACCAGCTGCAGGCGCAGCACCGGCGCCGGCCACTCGCGGTAGACGGCCAGCGCCGTGTTGCGGAACCGCGCGTCCGCCGCGCTACCCAGGAAGACGAGCGTCTCCGCCGCCTCTTCCTCGGATGCGAGACGGCAGGTCCACCCGCCCTCCTCCTGCACGCGGACCAGGGGGATGGAGAACGCGCGCGGCGCCTCGTCGTCGTCCCCTTCTTCTTCGGCGACCGGGGGACGCGCGGCACGGCGGCGGGACCGCATCTCCTCCGGATCGACGGTGGAGACACCGGCCTCCTGCAGCGCGCGGAAAAGGGCGTACGCATCGCCGAAGGCCTCGCTCACGTCCACCGTGGGGATGGGGAGCTGGCCGCGCGCGTCCGCCAGGAGCGATACGTAGTAGCCCTTGCTGCCGTACTTCCAAGAGCGGCAGAGGTTGACGACCACGGCGCCGGCGGCGGTAAACTCCTCGCCGCCCTCCAGGTACCGGTCCGCCGTGACGCTGATCCCCTCGGGAAGCCCTTCTCCATCCGCCGCCTCGCTGACGACGGCGATCACGCGGGTGCGGCTCACGCGGCGGCCTCCCGGGGCCACAGCTCCAGCAGAACCGCGTCGTACGTCACGTCGCCCAGCAGAATGGCGTTGATGAGCCGCTGCCCGTCCACCACCTGCCGCCCGTCGGGGGCAAGGGGGACGTGGTGCGAGGGATCGCGGACGGAGAAGCGGCGCCCCCAGTGCTCGTAGCCCACGATCACCACGAAGTGCCCCGTGGGCTCGCCGGCCACGTCGTCTTCCACCAGCCGGTCGTCGTCCAGCTGCCGCTCGCGGGGAAAGCGGTAGAGGTACGTCGCGCTGAGCCCCGCCAGCACGGGGTGCTCGCGGTCGATGATGGACTTGAGCAGCCCGGGCGTAAGCTCGTCGAAGGCCAGCTCGCCCCCCATCTCCAGGAACGCGAGGTACGCCCGCGCCGCCTGCAGCCGCTTGGAATCCGGGAGGTAGGGAAAGCGCGCGTGGATCTTTTCCGCCAGCCGCTCGCGCGACAGCCCGTGCCAGGTGGGGTCGAAGATGAGCAGGTCGTAGGAATAGATGCGGGCCGCGAAGCCCCTTTTAAGGGCAGAGATGCCCAAAAAAACAGCAAGCGTGCCGCCGTCCTCGTTGCGGTCGATCTCGCCCAGCACCTGCTCGTCGCCCACGCGCACGCCGTAGAAGTCGTAGACCTTGCGCAGGCAGGTGGGCCCGCAAGTTACGTCATCGGGTTGCAAAAAGCGTTGAACGCGCAGCTCGTGCGCAAAGCGGTCCTCCTGCTCCCGCCGGTCTTCCGGCAGGGCGGGAACCGCACCCGGGGTGTCCGTCATCAGCTCCGGCAAGGATTCAAGATTCCGCGTCCGCGCTAGCTGCGAGGCCGCCGCGGGCTTGGCGCAACGCTCGTACCACGTGACGCGCGGGGTGTGCCGGCCGTCTGATCCCGGGCGGAAAGTCCACGTTTGGAAAGGGTCTTGCGTACTGTGCTAACTTGTTAGCGGCCCGGATGCGGACAGGGTTCTCATCTCCTCGTCACCGGTCCCCCCCGCCGGACGTTCTCCTGCATGCGGCGAATGCGCTTCTGGCAGGCGGAAAGCCGGCCCAAACAGAGGTTTAGCGGATCGAATCCGCTGGCTGAACGGTGGCGCACATTTTGCGCCTTGTAACAAGAGTGTTGCAGTTTGGGACCATTGTCCACATACTTGGTGTATACGGAATGTTTGCTGCGAGCACAGTCCGTATGTGACAGCTCCTTCCGAGGCGCAAACGCTACGTAGCAGAAGAGATTCGGCGACCATCTCTGCTCCAAGCGAACGGGTCGCAAAAACCAAACAAATAGTGGCGTTCCGGCCGTAACCTGCATATAGTATACAGGTAGGCCTCGCAACGCATAACACGGTTCAACTTGCAAAAGGAGATAAAGGGGATGAAGAGCACCCGGTCCAAGGCGGCCGCGCCGCGTCTTCCCCGCCGCTGGCGCACTCCCCCCCCGCTCACCCGCGGGTCGGAGTCGCTGGAGGGAATGGAGATCCTGCGTGAAGTCGGTGGCGAAGTCGGCGTCCTGCTGTGGCAGGCGTACCGGAACGTGATGTTCTGGGCCGGCACCGACGAAGGTGAGCGCGGGCGCCTGTTCTCGCCCGAGGCGGGGCGCAAGCGCGCGGCCGAGCTGGCCGAGGCGCGCATTCCCGACGAGCTGGCGGGCCCGCTGGATACGTTTGCGCAGATGCTCGCCGCCCCCGACAGCACCAGCGGCGAAGCGATGGCGCAGGCGTGCACCGGCATTGCCCGCTGGGCGGACGGCGAAGGCCACACCAACACGGCGCTGGCGTACACGCAGGCGGCCTCGGTGGCCTCGCAGCGCAGCGCGCGCCTGGCGCTGGCCGTGGGGCAGCTGGCCCGCCGGCGCGGCGAGCTTCCCCGCGCCGAGACCTGGTTCCGCCACACGGTGATGGTGGCGCGCCAGACGGGCGACTGGGAGTCGTACTCCCGCGCCTACATCGCGCTGGGCAACATGCTCATCCGCCGCGGCAACTTCCCCGGCGCGCACCGCATGCACATCAAGGCGCTGCGCGCGGCCCGCCGCAAGGGCCTGCAGCAGATCCAGGGCATGGCGCTGCACGACCTGTTCGTCATCGCCCTCGAAACGGGGCGCAAGGAGCAGGCGGAGGAGTACGCCCGGCAGGCGTTCCGCGCGTATGGCGCCCGTCATCCGCTCATCCCGGTGCTCGCCCACGACGTGGGGTACTTCTGGGTCGAGCAGGGGCACTTTGCCCGGGCCCTGGAAGTGTTCCAGGCGCTCGAGCCGTACATGACCGCCCCGCGCGACCGGCTGGGCCTTACCGCCTCGCTGGCGCGGGCCGCCGCGGGGGCCGGAAACCGCGACCTGTTCCGTCGGGCCTGGACGCAGGTGGTGCGTCTAAACAAGGATCCCGAGGTGCAGGGCGTGGTGCCCGGGTGCATGCTCGACCTTGCGCTCGGCGCGGCCAGCCTGGGCGAGTGGGACCGCGCGGAGAGCGCGGCCGAGGAAGCGTACGAGCTGGGCACGAAGCTGGCCCAGGCGAAGATCCGCTTCCGCGCGGAGTCGCTGATGGATGCGATCCGCAACGGGCGCCTTGCTGAAGCCCGGCAGGAGGCGGCGCGTGCTGCCGCTCCCAGCGCGAAGGGCGACACACTTGCCCACGAGTTCGTCCGCACGCTCGGCGAGTCGCGGGCCACGGCCGGCGCCGCGGCGTAAGAAACGAAAAACTCCCCGCGTCTTCATTGGAGACGCGGGGAGTTTTTTGTATCTATATCGACCGGCCGGGTTCAGCCCCCGG
>DASTVC010000868.1:0-12325 GCA_035759295.1 Longimicrobium sp.
GTACACATATGGCAGGCCTCCTTGAACGGGTGTGTTGGTCCTCGACAAACCACACGGTCCGCGCAAGTGCCTGCCGCGTCAAGAGTTTTCTCTTGGCGCGGCTTAGTTTCCTGATTTATGACCAACCCTCAATAAATTCGCTGCAACAACGACACGAAATCCGCCTTCGCGGATTGGCGGCCCCGGTATTCGGGACAGTGCAGCGCGCGCCCAGACCCCGCGGACCTGTAGCCTCGAGTACCGCGCCCTGCTCGCTGCGGTGCGGACGCGCAGGTGAATGGAACGCCGCGCACCGCCGGGCCGCCGAGTCCGCGCAGGCGGACTTTGCGCCTTTCCAGCGGCGAATTCATTCGCTCCAGCGGGCGGACTCGCAGGATCCGCAGATACGCTCGGAACGGAGCAAAAAGGCGCCGCGGCGGATGATCCGCCGCGGCGCCTCGAACGTCCTGCATCGACCTCAGCGGTCGCCCTTGTCGCCCTGGCCGGGCTTGGCCTTGGTCTTGGAGCGCTGGCGCCGGTCGGCCGCCAGCGACTTGCCTACATCTACCTGGTCCTTCGTAAAGCGGCCGTTCGCGTCGCGGCGGATGTACCGCTTGTCGCCCTCGTTGGGCTCGATCAGCTCGCGCTTGCCTGCCATCTCACATCCTCCGGGGAGTCTGGATTCGCCGTAAACTTCTCCCTTCCATCCACTTCCAATTGCATGCTCCGGGCCGTGGCGCAGAACACGCGGCACGTCGTCCAAACGGCTCATCCATCGCACGCGCCATTCGTCCCACCAGGCTGGCACCCCGGCCCGCGCCAACGAGAGTTGAATGCGACCCCCGGATGCGGATTTTCCAGACCTGGAGCCATGAATGACGACGACGAACGGCGCGGCCACGGTGCGCGGACGGCCGCTGATCGGCGTGCTGCCGGAGCTGGTGCGCGACGGCCCGGGGCTGTGCGTGCGGGCCATGCACGCCGCCCCGCGCTCCGTGGCGCGCCTGCCGGTGGGACCTGCGTGCCTCTACGTGGTGCACCACCCGGACCACGTGCAGCAGGTGATGGTGGAGAACAACCGCAACTACTGGAAGGGCCGCGCCTTCAACCGCGCGTCGTTCATCTTTGGCCGCGGGCTGGTGATGAACGAGGGCGAAAGCTGGCTGCACCAGCGGCGGCTCATCTCGCCCGCGTTCAGCCACGCGCGGGTGGCGGGGCTGGTGCCCATCATGGCCGACGTGGTGCGGCGGAAAGGGGATGCGTGGAGTGCCGCCGCGCGCGCCGGGCGGCCGGTGGAGATGGTGCACGAGATGATGACCATCACCCTGGAGGTCATCGCCCGCACCATGTTCTCGAGCGGCGTGACGGACCAGGACGTGCGGCGGATGGCGGATGCGTTCGAGCCCATCCTGCGGCACATCGGGCTCCGCTTCGGCACGTTCTGGCTGCCGGAGCGCATCCCCCTTCCCGGCGCGGCCAGGGCGAACGCGGCGGTGGCGCGGCTGGAGGAGATCGTCCGCCGCGTGGTCGCGGCGCGCCGGGCCAGCGGCGAGCGCCCCGACGACCTGCTGAGCATGCTGCTGGATGCCCGCGACGCCGACTCGGGCGAGCCCATGAGCGACCGCCAGCTTCGCGACGAGGTGCTGACCACCATGTTCGGCGGATACGAGGCTACGGCCGATTCGCTGGCGTGGACGTGGCACCTGCTGGCGCGCTACCCCGACGCCGCTACGCGGATGCGCGACGAGGTGGACGCCGTGATGCCGGGCGACGCCCCCACGGCGGAGGAGCTGGGGCGGATGGAGTACACGCGGCGGCTGATCATGGAGTCCATGCGCCTGTACCCGCCGTTCTGGTGGAACCTGCGCGCCGCGCGCGAGGACGACGTGGTGGGCGGCACGCGCATCCCCGCCGGCGCCACGGTGCTACTGGTGACGTACGCCACGCACCGCCACCCGGAGTTCTGGGACGATCCCGAGCGCTTCAACCCCGACCGCTTTCTGCCGGAGGCCGTGGCGCGCCGGCACCGGCATGCCTACGTCCCCTTCGGCACGGGGCAGCGCGCGTGCGTGGGCCGCCACCTGGCCATGCTGGAGACCCCGCTGGTGCTGGCGATGCTCTCCCGCCGCTTTCGCCCGACACCCGTCCCCGGCCGTCCGGTCGTCTACCGCGCGGAAGCCTCGCTGCGCGCACGCCACGGGGTGTGGATGACGCTGGAGCCGAGGTGGGTGCGTGAGTGCGTGAGTGCGTGAAGGAGGTACGAAGGTACGAGAGTACGAAGGTACGTTTGCCATACCATCGGCGCGTTTCCGCGGGGGCCCTCACCCCCGCCGGGCCTTTTCGCTCGTTCCTCGCGACGGCCGGCGACCCCTCCCCCAAACTGCGGGGGATGGGTGGTGCGTGGGCAGGACGGTGCATGCCGAAGCGCGATCGAAGTCCACCTCCCCCAGGGGTTTTTGGGGGAGGTGCGAGCCTAAGGCGAGTAAGGGGGCGCCCCTCGCGCAGAAGCCGTCCAAAGCGCGATCGAATTCTCCCCTCTCCGTGAGGAACGAACGGGGAGGGGCCGGGGGAGGGGCACCCCGCGGACGCAGCCCGGCCCCCGTCGCCGACCCGCCTCCCTTCTCCTCTTACCCATCCTTATCGGCCACCCGTTTCCCTCCTCCAACCCTCGACACACCTGAACTGCGCTCACCTGCTACAAAACATTTGCCTCCACACGGTTGACGCCGCGAACCGTTGGTGCCATACTCAACGTGAGGATGGTCCGCTCGAACGCTCGTACCCGCCCTGCGGCGACCCGCCGCGTCTTCTCCCGATGATCTGCGGAATTGTGCTGGCCGCCGGCCGTTCACGCCGGATGGGCGAGCCCAAGGCCCTGCTCCGCGCGGGAGACGAGACCTTTCTGCAGCGTGCCGTCCAGGCACTGCGGGAAGGCGGCTGCGCGTACGTGGTGGTGGTCACCGCGCGCCTGGACGACGAGACGGCGCGGACCATCGCCGAAGAGGCGGCGGCACTGGACGCGGGGATCGCGGTGAACCCCGCGGCGGAATCGCAGCAGGCCGACTCGCTGCGCATCGGGCTGATGGCGCTGCCGCCGGAGGCCAGGGCGGCCGTGGTCGCGCCGGTGGACGTCCCCGACGTCTCCGGCGCCCTCGTACGTGCCCTGATCGAGGCGCACGGCCGCACCGGCGCCCCGGTGGCGCTCCCCGCGCGCGGCGGACGGCACGGCCACCCGGTGCTCTTCGACCGCCGCGTCTTTGGCGAGCTCATGCGCCCGGACCTGCCCCAGGGCGCCCGCACCGTGATCCACGCCCACGCCGCCGAGCTGGCGGAAGTGCCCGTGGACGCGCTTTCCCCGGACCTGGACACGCCGGAAGACTACCGGCGCTGGCGGCGACATTCGTGATTGAGAGGCTCAGCCTGGCGGACGCCGTCCACCACGCGCGACAGGCGCTGGAGGGCGGCGCCCCTGTCGTTGCGCTCACGGTGCTGGACGGCGCCGCACCCCCCGGCGAGCGGATGAGCGTCTGGGCCGACCGGTCCGCAGGCACCCTCGGCGACCCGAATCTCGACGAGGCCGCCATTCGTATGTCTCGGGGCGTCCTGGCGGAGGGCGGGATCGCGGGGCCGCGGACGGTGGAGGCAGAGGGAATGGCCTGCACGCTCTACGTGGAGCCGCACCATCCGCCGCCGGAGCTGGTGATCGTGGGCGCGGGGCACGTGGCGCGGCCGCTCTGCCGGCTGGGGGCCATGCTGGGGTTCCGCGTCACCGTGCTGGACGACCGGCCGGAGTTCGCCACCCGCGAGCGCTTTCCGGAAGCGGTGGAGGTGCGCCCGGCGCGCTTTGACGACCCCTTCCGCGACGTGCGCATCCACGCGCGGACGTACCTGGTGCTGGTGACGCGCGGCCACAAGTACGACTTCGAGGCGCTGCGCGACATCCTGCATCGGCCGCAGCTGCCGGCGTACGTGGGGATGATCGGCAGCCGGCGGCGCACGCGGGCCGCGCTGGAGCAGCTGGCGCGCGACGGCATTGGCGACGACCGCCTGCGCACCGTCCACGCGCCGATCGGCCTGGACGTCGGCGCGGAGACGCCGGAGGAGATCGCGGTGGCCATCGCCGCGGAGCTGGTGATGGCGCTGCGCGGCGGCACCGGGCGCCCCCTGCGCGACGTGGAGCGGGTGGCGGAGCGGTGGATTCGCCCGCGGGATGGTGACGGTGAAGGGGTGAACGGGTGACGGGGTGAACGGGTGACAGGTGACGAGATGCCTGGTGAGAGCCGCGACTGGCTCCCCGGCACTGGGCTCCCCGGCACTGGGCGCTGGGCGCTGGGCACTCGGCACTCGGCACTCGGCACTCGGCACTCGGCACTTGAAACTGGGCACTAGGCACTAGGCACTAGGCACTTTCGATGTACCGCACGTGCATCTTCTGCTCCGCCGACCTGGGCGCCAACGACGCCATCGAGGCCTTTCCCGTGGGCCGCAGCGTGGCGTTCGACGCCTGGAAGGGGCGCCTGTGGGCCATCTGCCTGCGCTGCGGACGGTGGAACCTGGCGCCGCTGGAGGAGCGCTGGGAGGCGGTGGAAGAGGCGGACAAGCGGTTCTCCGACTCGCGGCTGCGGGTGCAGTCGGAGAACATCGGCCTCTGCAAGCTGCCGGACGGGACCCGGCTCATCCGCGTGGGCGACGCGCTGGCCGGTGAGCTGGCCGCCTGGCGCTACGGCGACCAGCTGGTGCGCCGCCGCCGCCAGTACCTGATCGCCGGCGCGGCCACGGCCACCGCGGGCATCGTGCTCCTGGGCGGCATCGTCGCCTTGGGCGTCGGTACGGGGCTGGGGGGCTTCTGGAGCGTGTTCGCGCAGGGGTGGGAGGAGCGGCAGTCGCGCAGGATCATCCACCGCCTTCCCGCATCGGCCTCCCCCACCGGGCGCGAGGTGGCCATCCGCCGCTGGCACGTGCAGGGCGCGCGGCTGGCCGAGGCGGAGGGCGGCGAGATCGGCCTGCGCATTCCCGACATCGACCGGGAGAAGCGCAAGACGGACGGCTGGGGCCGCCTCAAGTTCGGCGCGGGGACGGAGCTGCTGGTGCCGGGCGACCAGGCGCGACTGGTGCTGAGCCGGGCGATGGTCACGGTCAACAAGAAGGGCGCCTCGCGAGACCGCGTGGGCGACGCCGTACGCCTGATCGAGCACGCGCGCTCCGCCGAGGAGTACCTGCGCCAGGCGGCGGCCCGCGGCGGCGTGCTGGGCAAGCGCGAGGGGATGGAGAAGCAGCAGCTTACGCCCGTGGGCGCGCTGGCGCTGGAGATGGCGCTGCACGACGAGTCGGAGCGCCGCGCGCTGCAGGGCGAGCTGTCCGCGCTGGAGGCCGCGTGGCGCCAGGCGGAGGAGATCGCCGAGATCGCCGACGCGCTCCCCGACGTGCCGCCGCCGGACCCGCCCCGCATCGTCTCGCCGCGCTGACCGGCCGATGTACCGCAGCTGCATCTTCTGCTCGGCGCCGCTGGGGTCGAACGATTCCATCGAACGATTTCCGGTCGGCCGCAGCCTGGCGTTCGACACGGAGAAGGGTCGGCTGTGGGCCGTCTGCGGCCAGTGCGCGCGGTGGAACCTGGCGCCCATCGAGGAGCGCTGGGAGGCGATCGAAAGCGCCGAGCGGCTGTTCCGCGATACGCGCCTGCGGGTACAGAGCGAGAACGTGGGGCTGGCGAAGCTGCCGGACGGCACGCAGCTGGTGCGCGTGGGCGCGGCGCTCGCCGGCGAGCTGGCGGCCTGGCGCTACGGGCGCGAGTTCCTGCGCCGGCACCGCGGGTGGATGGCGCTGGAGGTGACGGCCCTGCTGATCGGCATTCCGCCGGGGCTGATCGATCGGATGATGAACGACCGCACGATCCGCGAGCATCGGGTGCCGGCCAGCCTGTCGCCCACCGGGCGCGCGCTGGTGGGTCCGGTGGGCGCGCTGCAGGAGGGGCACCTGGACCGGGGGGACGACGGCGCGCTGCTCTTCCGCATCCCCCTGCACGACCCCCTGCGCTCCGATGCGTACGCCGAGTTCCGCGACGACGCGGCGCGCGCCGTCCTGGCCCGGGCGCTCCCCCTGCTGAACCGGCACGGGGGGAGCAAGAGGGAGGTGCGGACGGCGGTGGAAGTGCTGGCGCAGGCGCCGTCGGCGGAGGCGTACATCCGCACCATCGCCCGCGACCGAGGCGTGCTGGGCGGCGAGCGGGCGGAGCGGACGCGCAAGCTGACGCCCACGGGGCTGCGCGCGCTGGAGATGGCGCTGCACGAGGAGCAGGAGCGCCGCGCGCTGGACGGCGAGCTGGCCGCGCTGGAGGCCATGTGGCGGCAGGCGGAAGAGATCGCCGCCATCGCCGATCGCCTCCCCGACGTCGACGCGGAGCCGCCCCGGCTTCCGGCGGAGCGCTGACGATGTACCGCAGCTGCATCTTCTGCTCGGCGCCGCTGGGATCCAACGAATCCATCGAGCGCTTTCCCGTCGGCAGGAGCCTGGCGTTCGACGCGGCGAAGGGGCGGCTGTGGGCGGTCTGCGGCCGGTGCGCGCGGTGGAACCTGGCGCCGATCGAGGAGCGCTGGGAGGCGGTGGAAGACGCCGAACGCCGGTTCCGCGACACGCGCCTGCGGGTGCAGAGCGAGAACATCGGGCTGGCGAAGCTGACGGATGGCACCCGTCTGATCCGCGTGGGAAAGGCGCTTCCGGGAGAGCTGGCCGTCTGGCGCTACGGGCGGATGCTGCTGCGCCGGCGCACGGCGCACGCGGTGAGCATCGGGGTGGGGCTGGGTATGGTGGGGGCCGGGGTGGGGTTCGCCGTCACGGGCGCCGTCGCCGGCGTGTTCGGACTCGCCGTGCTGGTGCAGGTGCTGACCTTCCAGGACACGTGGCGCGCACGCATGCAGTCGAGCTCGCTCCTGCCCGGCACGGGAGTGATGGTGCGCCCGTACGACCTGAAGGAGGCCCGCTTCACCCTCACCTTCTGGAACGAGGTGAGCATCGAGTTGCCGCACGACGACGAAGACGACGGACCGGTGGTGAACGGCACGTGGAACGACGGCCTGCTGATCCCCTCCGGCCAGTACGCGCGCATGCTGCTGCGCCGCGGCATGGTGGAGCTGAACGCGGCCGGGGCACGCCACGACCGGGTCTCGGCGGCGGTGACCCTGCTGGCGAAGAGCGGATCGGCCGACGAGTTCCTGCGCCGCGCCGCCGCCGATCGCGCCCCGCTGGTGGACCGCTCGCTGGACCGGCGGGCGCGCAGCGCGGGAATGCTGGCCGTGGAGATGGCCGTGCACGACGAGCTGGAGCGCGACGCGCTCGACGGCGAGCTGTCCGCGCTGGAGGCCGCTTGGCGCGACGCGGAGGAGATCGCCGGCATCGCGGACCGCCTCCCCGACGTGGAAGACGACCCGCCCCGGCTGGACGCGGAGCGCTGAGGATGTACCGCAGCTGCATCTTCTGCTCGGCGCCGCTGGGAGCGAACGAATCCATCGAGCGCTTTCCCGTGGGCCGCAATCTGGCCTACGACGGGGAGAAGGGGCGGCTGTGGGCCGTGTGCCCCCGCTGCGCGCGGTGGAACCTGGCCCCCATCGGGGAGCGCTGGGAGGCGATCGAAGAGGCAGAGCGGCTGTTCCGCGACACCCGCCTCCGCGTGCAGCGCGGGAACATCGGCTTGGCAAAGCTGCGGGACGGCATGCGGCTGGTGCGGGTGGGCGAGGCGCTGGCCGGCGAGCTGGCGGCGTGGCGCTACGGAGAAACGCTGGTGCAGCGGCGCCGCCGGATGCTGATCCATTCCGCGCCTCTGGTCGTGGCCGGCGTGGGCGTCAGCCTGGCGGGCGTGTTCGCGGGCGGCGCCGCGGCGTGGGCGTGGTATGCGACGCAGCACGCGGCGATGATCGCCCAGGAGCAGATCCGCGCACGCAAGGTCATCGCGCGGACCCGAACGCCGGATGGCGTGCCCGTGCGCGTGCTGCGCGGGGATCTGCGTCTGGCCCGGCTGGGCACGGCCGGGGACGAGCTGGAGCTGCACCTTCCGCCGCCTGCCCCGGGCGCCGAAGGGCCGGGCGCCCACCCGCTGGTGCTGCGGGGCGGAGAGATGCGGATGGCGCTGAGCCGCGCGATGGTCGACGTGAACGCGGGCGGAGCCAGCCGTTCCATGGTCGACCACGCGCTGTCCGCCATCCAGAGCGCAGGATCGCCGCGCGAGTTCCTGCATTCCGCCGCGCGCCAGCGTCTGTTGCTGAACGGGACCACCACGCCCGATCCCACGCTCTGGCAAGCGCTGAAGGAACGGGTTGTCAGCCTCGTGGACGTTCTGGACGTTTCGGTGTTGAACAAGCCCATCACCTGGCCCAGGCGCGGTGAGGGGGACAGCGCCCCCGCCATCCCCCCGCCGACGTCCATCGCGCTGGAGATGGCGCTGCACGAGGAGACGGAGCGCCGCGCCCTGGACGGCGAGCTGGCCATGCTCGAAGGGATGTGGCGCGAGGCGGAAGCCATCGCCGCCATCGCCGACCGGCTTCCGGAGCTCCCGGCGTCCGAGCCACCGCGCCTCTCTGCGGAAAGCTGAGGGAGCGATGTACCGCAGCTGCATCTTCTGCTCGGCGCCGCTGGGATCGAACGAGTCCATCGAGCGCTTTCCCGTCGGACGCAGCCTGGCGTTCGACGGAGAGAAGGGGCGGCTGTGGGCCGTGTGCCCCCGGTGCGCGCGGTGGAACCTGGCGCCGCTGGAGGAGCGCTGGGAAGCCATGGAGGAGGCCGAACGGCTGTTCCGCGACACGCGGCTGCGGGTGCAGCGCGAGAACATCAGCCTGGCAAAGCTGCCGGACGGCACGCGGCTGGTGCGCGTGGGCCAGGCGCTGGCCGGGGAACTGGCGGCGTGGCGCTACGGCGAGACGCTGTTCCGCCGGCGCCGGCGCCACCTGCTGGCCGGCGGCGCGGTGGCCGCGGTGGGCGCGGCCATGTTCGTGGCCGGCATCGCGGGCGCGGGGTTCGGCGCGGCGAGCGTATACTACATCCCCGGCATCGTCCGCCGCGCGTGGTACAAAGCACAGGGCGCGCGGGTGGTGCAGCGGCTTCCCCCGGCGGCGGGCGGCGAGCCGGTCACCGTGCGCCGCCGCGACCTGTCGGGCGCGAAGCTGGTGCAGGCGGACGGCGTGCTGGGCATCCACTTCCCCCGGCTGCTGGACGAGGGGAAGGAGCACAGGCCCTTTGTCGGCGGGGAGGCGGTGTACACGCGGACGCGCGCGCTTCCCCTCGTCGTTGCCGGCGACGCGGCGCGCACGCTGCTGGCGCGGTCGATGGTGCACGTGAACGCGCAGGGCGCGCGGCGCGGCGGGGTAGAAGCGGCGCTGCAGCGGATCTCGATCGCGGGCTCGCCCGACGCCTTTCTGCTGGACGCCGCGCGCAGGCAGCGCGTGCTGGTTCCGCTGGACCGCGAGGCCGCGGAGCCCGTGGGCAACCTGGCGCTGGAGATGGCGCTGCACGAAGAGACGGAGCGCCGCGCGCTGGACGGCGAGCTGGCCATGCTGGAGGGGATGTGGCGCCAGGCGGAGGAGATCGCCGCCATCGCCGACCGGCTTCCGGAGATCCCCGCGGCCGAGCCCCCGCGCATCGCCGGCGAGGGCTGAGCGGACGCACGGGAGTGGCGGGCGGCGCGATCGTTCGTCAGGGATTGGACAATCGATCGATATACCGCTTTCTCACCTCCCGGCCGACGCCGGGCCAGGCTGGGCAAATCGATGGCGGCGAAGCAGTTGCGGCACGGAATGCCGCGAATGTAACGGCGCTGGAACAAATGTCGCAGGGAATCCGGGTGGAGCGTCCCCCGGCCCGCACCGGATGGAGACGGATGAGCGAAGACCTGGCCGTGTTCGCGGCGGCGGAGCAGGCGGCGCGCGAGGGAAGGCCGGCGGTGCTGGCGACCATCGTGCGCTCGCGGGGCTCCACGCCGCGGGGAATCGGCAGCAAGATGCTGGTGGACCCCGAGCGCGGGCTTACGGGCACGGTGGGCGGCGGCTGCGGCGAGGCGGAGGTCATCGAGGCCGCCGCGGACGTGATCGCCACGGGCCGGCCCCGGCTGCTGCGCATCGACCTTACGGAAGACCTGTTCTCGTGGAGCCCCGCCGTCTGCGGCGGGGTGTTCGACGTGTTCCTGGAGCGCGTGTGACGCGCATGGCATCCACCACCCTGTCCGGCGCCCCCGCGCGTTACGCCACCCGACGATGAACGGACGTTGCGCCGCCGCGGACCCGGTCCGCGGCACCTGACCCACCGAACCGAAGCAATCCACATCCACCCGACGATCCGGACCGGCCGGCCGCACCGATGCGCCGGCCCCGCTTCGCGAGCACTACCCCCCAACACTCCGTAGAAACGGAAGGACCAGCGCATGACCGCAGTCGTACAGCCGCTCGCGCCCGAGGCGCGGGACCAGATTCGTGACGAGCTCCACCGGAGCCTCAGCAAGCTGGAGCGCAGCATGAAGGCCAACGGCGCCGCCGCGCGCCCGCGCGACCTGGAGCAGGACACGGTGGGCCGCCTGTCGCGCGTTGAAGCGCTGCAGAGCCAGGGCCTTACCAAGACGCTGGCCGCCCGCGAGCAGGCCCAGCTGGAGCAGATCGTGGCCGCGCTGCGCCGCCTGGAAGAGGGCACGTACGGCGCCTGCAACGGCTGCGGCGCGCCCATCCCCATGGAGCGGCTGATGATCTATCCGGAGACGGTGGCCTGCAGCACGTGCGCCTGCCGGTCGTAGGGAACTGAAGGGAACAGGGGACAGGTTACAGGGGACAGGGAACGGCCTGCGCAGGCGCCGTCGCGCTCCGCGGGCTTCCGAGGATCCCGGGCTCCCCTTCCCGATCCAAACCCGCCGTCCAGCTACCCGTCCGATTTACAGAAAACGTTTCCACTCCGCCTGCGAACGCCCCCGTTCGCGGGCCGTCGCGGTTTTCTCTCGCTCCGGCCAGCTCCCTCCGGAGCCGCAAAAGAATGGGCCTCACACGGAGTCAGCGGAGTTTTCTCGTGCCGTTTCCGCTGCTTTCACGCGCGGAGCCTGATCGTTGAGGAAGGCATGCGCATGGCTCGGCGAGGCACGATCCGTGGGACCATCGGGAACGGGATGGAAGGTGGAATGCGGTAGAGGGCCATCCGCGTTTTTTGGAGGAGATGCGGATCGGTGGATGACCTCCGCGGCGCACGGGATCAAGCCGATCGCATCATCTGATGCGCGATCTTGAGAACCATCCCCCTCCACGATCCCCGGCCTGACCCCGAATTCCCTGCCGTCCCTCACACGATCCGAATCTCCGGTGCGGTGTATGCAGTCCGCCCACCACCCTGGTGGGTGAACGCCGGATGCCGGAAGTGGTCATGTTGAAGCGCCTGATTTCTCTGTGGGTCTGGGTGAGCGTAAGCCTGGTCGCCCTGTTCTGGGTGCCGTGGCTCGCCTTTCTGTACGTGCTGACGGCCGCGAGGGACCCCGGCCGCTATACGGTGGGCCGCTGGTTTCGCCGCGCGGCCGTGGTGTGCACCAAGCTGAACCCGCTGTGGCGGTTCCGCACCACGGGGGTGCGCATTCGCGACCCGCGGCGGCCGTACGTGGCCGTGGCCAACCACGAGTCGTTCGCCGACATCTTCCTGCTTTCGCACCTGCCCTGGGAGATGAAGTTCCTGAGCAAGGAATCCATCTTCAAGATCCCGGTGATGGGGTGGATGATGCGGATGGCCGGCGACGTGGCCGTGCGCCGCGGCGAGGTCAGCAGCCGTGCGGCGGCGCTGGAGGCGTGCCGGGACCGGCTGTCCAAGGGCGTGTCGGTGATGATCATGCCCGAGGGCACCCGCAGCGCCGACGGGCAGATGCAGAAGTTCCACGACGGCGCCTTCCGCCTGGCGGTGGAGACCGGCTGCCCCATCCTGCCCATCGCCGTGGCCGGCACGCGCGCCGCCATCACCAAGGGCTCGTGGATGATCGGCCGCGCCACCGCCATCGCGCGCGTGCTGGAGCCCATCGAGACCACCGGCCTTACCCTGGCCGACGTCCCCGCCCTGCGCGAGCGCGTCCGCGGCATCATCTACGAAGCCCGCACCACCCTGCTCCGCGAGCTGGCGACGGCGTAGCACGGCACCACGCCAGCCCCGGGGGCCTGCCGCGCCGCGGCAGGCCCCCGTGTGTTTCCTCAAAATCCCGAAAAGACCAACGTCCGCGGACTGTCCTGCTCACCTCGACCGTGGAGCGGATGCATGGTTCCCGGGATCGCGCATCAGGGTGGAGTGATCAGCCTGCTCCCGGGCGCCGTGGAGACCGCCAGCCGATCCACATCCTCTCTCGAAAAAC
>DASTVC010000869.1:0-2016 GCA_035759295.1 Longimicrobium sp.
GTCGGCCGGCCCGCCTGCCGGAGCGCGTTACTGCGGCGTCGTCGGCGCGGTCTGCTGCGCCATCGCCGTCACCGTCCCCGCCTCGACCGCGTCGATGACGAAGACGACGCGCCGGTTGAGCTCGGCGCCGGGGGTGGAGCCGCCGGCATCCGGCACCAGCTGGCACTCCGCCCGGTCTCCGCAGCTTTCCACCGCCAGCCAGTCCCCCCGCACCCCCAGCCGCACCAGCGCCTCGCGGACGGCCGCGGCGCGGGCCAGGGCCAGCCCGTGGTTCGCGCGCGGATCGCCGGCGGGATCGGCGGTGCCTTCGATGACGACGATCACGGGAAGGCGAAGGGCCTGGATCTGCCGGGCGACCTCTTCCAGCGCGGGCTCGAACTCGCGACGGATCCGCGCGGAGCCGGTCGCGAAGGTGATGCAGTGGCCGAAGGCGGATGCGCCGCACAGCTCCCCCGGCGCCATCCCGGCCACGCCGGCGTGCGCGTCCGCCGTGTCCACGGCCGCGCCGGCGAAGGCGGACCGCGCGGCCCGCAGCGAGTCGAGCAGCGGATTGGACCGCGAGCACAGCGCGCGCAGCTCCGAGCGCACGCTGTCCACCCGCAGCGTCACCGTCCGGCGGATGTGGGCGGAGTCCTCGCTCGACACGGCGCCATCGCCCCCGATCAGGTCGCGCTCGTCCAGCCAGGTATCCGACACCGCGCGGTCGCACCCCGCCTCGTCCGCCGCCCGCGCCATCTCGCGCAGCAGCAGGGTGGCGGCGACCGTGGCGCGCGGCGGATCGAGCGGAAGGTCGGCGGGGGGAGGGGCGGGGAGGAGGGTCACTTCCAGGACGCGCGGCTCGTGCTCCCACACGGCGCCCGTCAGCAGGTCCACCAGCGCGCCCGCGGGAACGGCGAGCGCCAGCGGCGCCACGTCGGCGGGGTCGGCCCCCGCCCCCAACGCGGCCAGCGCCACCGCGCCGGGAAGATAGGCGTTGATCGCGAAGCTGCCCCGCGGCCTGCGCCGCACCGGCACCCGCGCCGACTGCCATCCGTCGCGGTCCAGCTGCAGCGTGCGCAACCGCGCCGGCTCCAGCCGCAGGCCGGTGATCGGCGCGGTGCCCAGCACGCGTCCATCCGGCTGCCGCACGGTGACGGAGTCGGGATCGGTGCGCAGCGTAAGGGGAGGGGTGCGGGGCGTCAGGAGGGTCGCGCACCCGGCGAGGAGGGAGGTGCTCGCCAACACGAGCAGTCGCGTGATGCGAGGGTCCATCTTTCCATCTCGTGCACATGAAGGGTCCCGCCACAAAAAACCGTCATCTGCCAAGATTGGCGTGATCGGTGGCGAACGCAAGGAACCCGTGCCGGCCGGGCCGCCTGCCCCCGATGGGCCGCACCGTCCGCGGCGGAATCCTCATCCCAGCCGCTCCTTCAGCCCGCGGATGCAGCGCAGCACGTGGTCGCGGTTCTTTGCGGACTGCATCCACGGGGGAAGGCGGCTGGCGAGGCCGCTGTTGGACCAGCCGTGCTCGCCGGGCGCACGCTCGCGCAGCTCCGCGCCCACGAAGTCCTCCAGCCACTGCAGGTGCGCGCCGTTGTACGCCCACAACGTCTCGCCGCGGCAGGGCGCCTGCAGCCAGAGCGGCAGGTGGAAGTACGGATCCACGGGCCCGCCGTACGCCACGTGCCCCGGGAACTGCTCGGGCGCCGTGCTGGTGACGACGCCGGGGCTCGCCGGCGCCCATCCCGCGCTGTGCCCGCAGTGGACGCAGGTGAGCCGCACCGGCGGATCGCCACCGCGCACGCGGACCAGCGCGCGCTCCGAGCAGCGCGGGCACGCGACCAGGCACTCCCCCCCGATGTCGCTCAGCCGTTCGTCGTGCGTCCGAAAGCGTGTCGTCATCCCCAGACCCTTTAGAGATTGGCCTCACGCAGAGTTAGCAGAGTTAGCAGAGGACAGGCTACTCTGCTAACTCCGCTAACTCTGCGTGAGGCCCAATCTGTTGTCGTTCGATCTTCAGCGATACGTGTCCTGGAG
>DASTVC010000870.1:0-10147 GCA_035759295.1 Longimicrobium sp.
CGGGCGCGGCCTCCACCGTAACCGGCGGGGCGGGCGGAGCCGCGGGCGCAGCCGTAGGTGGCGCGGCAACGACGGGCGGTGCGGCCGGGGCCGGAGCGGCAGCCGGGGCCGCCACGCTCGGTACCGCGACTGCTGGCGACGCGCCGTGGCCGGTGAGCACGTCACGCACCTGGGCCGCGGTGGGCCGGGCGTCCGCGCGCGGGTTCAGGCAGGCGTACAGGATGGCCGACACCGCCTCGTTGCTGGCGGGCGCCGGCATCGTCCCCCCCAGCACCGGCGGCGTGGCGCTGTACGACAGCACCTTCTTGGCGTACTCGCCCTGGTCGTCGGACCAGTACGGATGCTGCCCCGCCAGCAGCTGGTACAGCATCAGCCCGCAGGTAAACACGTCCGAGGCCGCGCCGGGCGTGGCGCCCGCCGTAAAGTGCTCGGGCGAGCGGTAGTTGTCGCTTCCCACGTAGCCCATGAACCCGTGCCACGGCGCCTGCTCGTCCGTGAGCACCGAGAAATCCACGTCGATCAGCTTGAGCTGGTAGCCCGCGGCGATGGACGGGTCCTCGATGAGGAACGCGTTGTCGGGCTTGAGGTCAGAGTGGGCCACCTTCGCGTTGTGCAGCGTGTGGATGCCCGACATCAGCACCTTGGCCCAGATCACGTGCCGCTCCCACATCTGCGCGTCGAACGGCGGCTGCGGGGCGCGGCCGCCGTTGGCCTCCGCCTCCTTCTCGAAGATGCCGCCCAGGTCAGCCCCGTTCTCGACGAACTCGATGGCCTGGAAGTAGTTGCGGCCGCCCCACACCGCCTCGAACGCGTCCACGGCGCGCACGCAGTAGTTGCGCGCCGGGCTTTCGGCGATGCGGCGGTTGAGCTCCTTCTGGTAGCGCACAAAGCCGCGGTACCACTCCACCGTTACCGCCGGCGACTTGTACTGCTTGAAGAACACCCGCTCTCCGGACCGGCTGCGGGCCTCGTAGCTGATGGCCATGGCCCCCGGCCCGAACACCTTCGTGATGGTGTAGCCGTTGATCTCGTCGCCCGCCTTGAGCTTTTTCGCCATTCGGAATGATTCGCCCGTGCCCGTAAGGGTGCGCTACAGCGCCACCGTCTCCGCGCTCTTGGAAACGCTCGCGGCCAGCTGCCGCATGGTGTTCTTGAAGTTGGCCTGGTCACCGGTGAACTTTACCAGCGCCTCCTGCGGGTTCAGCCCCGGGTAGCTGATGGCCTCCCACTCGCTCTTGTCGATCTGGCTGAGCTCGTCGTAGCCCGGCATGTCGGGCGCGAACAGGCTGAGGATGATGCGGTTGTTGATGATGGCGTTGGTCACGTCGGCCACGCCGCCGCCCTTGCCCTCGGGGATGCTCATCGCGGGCTTGAACGAGGCGTCGGTGAACACCACCACCACCCGCGCCGCGTCGCTGCGGTAGCGCCACTTCGCCGGATCCGCCGCCTGCGCGCCCTTTTCCGTCTGCCCCATGTTGGCCACCTTGAACAGCGCGTCCAGCAGCGACTCCGGCTCGTCGTCGCCGCCTTCCGCGCGCAGGCCGGCCAGCTGGGCCCGCAGCGCCTCGGTGTCGCTCACGAACGGGTTGTCGATGAAGGGCTCCGCGTCGCTGTCGAAGTCGCGGTACCCCACCGCCTTGGCGCGCCAGTCGCGGACGGGCGCGGCGTTGTTGGCGTCGCCCTTGTTCAGCGAGTCCACGAAGGTGCCGATGTTGGCCTTGAGGGCGTCGATGGCGGGTTCCATGCTCCCCGACACGTCGATCAGAAAGACGATGTCGGCCACGCCGCGGGTCTTGGTCTGCTGCTGGTCCATGCGATCGCTCTGCCGTCTGAAGTCCGTGTCCTGAACCGCCCTGTGCGAGGCCCCGCGCCCATGCAGGTTCCAGTCCCGCGCGCCCTCACCCGGCTCGTTCCTCGCCTGCCCTCTCCCACAAACTGCGTGGGAGAGGGGATAAACGTCGCACATGCTCCCCGCGCGATTCCGCACGATCATATCTGGTGCGCGTTGGGTTTCTCGCGCGGATCTACCACGCGCGTAGGCCCCGCCCACCCGAGACGGTGAAGCCCGGTTCGGCGAGGAACGAGCCGAGACCGGGCTTATGGCATTTCTAGCCCCGGGATTCATCCCGGGGTCCCCGGCGAGGCGCCGCAAAACCCACCCTGCACATCCACCGCCCCTCTACACCGCCCCCGCCCCGCCCATCTCCAGCCGCCCCTCCGGCGACAGGCGCACGATCTCGCCCTCCGCATCTCCTCCGAAGCGCGCCTCCTCCGTCGAAAGCAGAAGCTCCCACCGATCCGCGGGGGCATACGTCTCCTCCATCGCCCCCAGATCCACCGACAGCGCGCCATCCAGCGACACGATCAGCAGGAGCGCTGCGCCGTCCACACCGGTGCGGCGAAGGGCGATGCCGTGCTCGCCGAGCGCGGCGACGGCGAACGATTCGCGGTCGCGGCGGCGGAGGGCGGGGTGCGTGCGGCGCAGGCGCAGCAGCTCGCGGTAGAGCGCCAGGACGCCGGCGTGCGGCATCCGCTCCGCCTCGTCCCAATCGATTCGCGAATTCTGGAACGTCGACGGTGCCTGCGGGTCGGGGATGCGCTCGCGGACGGCGGGGTCGGCGAACGCGCTGAACTTGCCGAACTCCTTGCGCCGCCCCTCTGTCACCTGTCTCCCCAGCTCCTCCGGGTGGTCCGTGAAGTACTGGAACGGCGTGGTGGCCGCCCACTCCTGCCCCATCCACAGCAGCGGCGTGTAGGGCGAGAGCAGCAGCAGCGCGCTGGCCGCCCGGTAGACGGGAAGCGGGATGGACTCCGTCAGCCGGTCGCCGAACGCGCGGTTGCCCACCTGGTCGTGGTTCTGAATGCAGTGCACGAACGCGCGCGGCGGCAGCCCGTCCGCCGGAGTGCCGCGCGCCACGCCGTGGTTCTTCGACTTCTGCCCCTCGTAGAACCACCCCTGTCGCAGCGTGCGGACGATGTCATCCACCGACCCCGTGTAGTCGCTGAAGTACGCCTCGTGGTCACCCGCGGTGTGGCGGCGCAGCTGGTGGTGGAAATCGTCCGCCCACACGCCGTCCAGCCCGCATCCCTCCGGCGGCGGCAGCAGCACCCGCCGCTCGTTGCGCTCGTCCTCCGCCATCAGCACGAACCGGCGGTCCGCGGGGAGCGACTCGCGGACGCGGTTCCCCAGCTCCTGCAGCAGGTGGATCTCGGAATCGTCCAGGATGGCGTGCGTGGCGTCCATCCGCAGGCCGTCCACGTGGTACTCGTGCGCCCAGTGCAGCGCGTTCTGGATGGCGAACTCGCGCACCGGCCTGCGCGCGTAGTCGATCGCGTCACCCCAGGGCGTGCAGTGGCGATCCGTGAAGTACTGCCCGCCGGTGACGGCGTACAGGTAGTTGCCCTCCGGCCCCAGGTGGTTGTAGACCACGTCCAGGATGACCGCCAGCCCGCGCGCGTGCGCCGCGTCCACGAAGCGCCGGAACGCGTCCGCGCCGCCGTACGACGACTCCGGCGCGTAGAGGTAGACGCCGTCGTATCCCCAGTTGCGCGCGCCGGGAAACTCCGCGATCGGCATCGGCTCCACCGCCGTGGCGCCGAGCGCGGCAATCTCGTCCAGCCGATCGATCAGCGCGTCGAACGTCCCCTCCGCCGTCGCCGTCCCCACGTGCAGCTCGTAGATGACCAGGTCGTCCGCCGCCGCGCCGCGCCACCCCTCGTCCGTCCACGCGAATGACGGATCGACGACGGCGGACGCCTCGTGCACGCCGTCCGGCTGGCTGCGCGACGCGGGGTCGGGAAACGAGTCTCCGCCGTCCAGTCGGTACCTGTAGCGCGCCCCCGCGCCGACCCCCGGCACCGTGGCGGAGAACCAGCCGTCTTCCTCCGTCGCCAGCGGATGGATCCGCTCGGCGTCGGGGCCGTACAGCACCACATCCACGGACCGGCTGGCCGGCGCCCACACGCGGAACTCCGTCCCATCTTCCACGTTGGCGCCGAAGGGGAGGCGCCATCCCTTCACCGCGCTCACTCCCCCGCCCCCTCCCCGCTGCGCGACACGCCGTCCTGGTCCTCGATCAGCACCATCATCGACCGCCCCTCAAGCGTGACCGTCTGCCCGTCGGGAAGGCAGACGTGCTTCTCCGGCTGCTCGGGCTGGGCCGTGTCGAGCATCACGCACCAGCCGCACGCACGCCCGAAGTCCGGCAGGGTAAAGTCGATCGACCCGCCGTCCGCGTTGAGGAGAAGGAGGAAGTTGGCGTCGCGGATCTGCTCGCCGCGCTCGCTCCACTCCTCCATGGCCTCGCCCCCCATCGCCATCCCGAAGCAGCGCACGTAGCCGCTGTTCCACTCCTCGTCCGTCATCTCGGTGCCGTCGGGGCTCAGCCACACCAGGTCGCGCACGTCGCTTCCCCGGATCTCCCGGCCGCGGAAGAACTTTCGCCGGCGGAACGTGGGGTGCTCACGCCGCAGCCGCGCCACCCGGCGGGTGAACTCCAGCATCACGCGGTCGCGCTCGCCCAGGTCCCAGTGCACCCAGCTGAGCTCGTTGTCCTGCGCGTACGCGTTGTTGTTGCCGTGCTGCGTACGCCCCATCTCGTCGCCGTGGCAGATCATGGGCACGCCCTGCGACAGCAGCAGCGTGGCCATCAGGTTGCGCTTCTGGCGCTCGCGCGCGCGGATGATGTCCGGCCGGTCGGTGGGCCCCTCGACCCCGAAGTTGTACGAGTGGTTGTTGTTGTCGCCGTCCTGGTTGTTCTCGCCGTTGGCCTCGTTGTGCTTGTGGTTGTAGCACACCAGGTCGTTGAGGGTGAACCCGTCGTGCGCGACCACGAAGTTCAGGCTCGCGTGCGGCTTGCGCCCGTCGTTCTCGTACAGGTCGCTGCTCCCCGTGAGCCTGAAGCCCAGCTCGCCCAGCGTGCCCGCGTCGCCCCGCCACCAGGCGCGCACGGTATCGCGGTAGCGACCGTTCCACTCCGCCCACAGCACGGGAAAGTTGCCCACCTGGTAGCCGCCCTCGCCCACGTCCCACGGCTCGGCGATCAGCTTTACCATGCTGATGACGGGGTCCTGGTGGATTACGTCGAAGAACGCGGAGAGCTTGTCCACCTCGTGAAGCTCGCGCGCCAGCGTGGAGGCCAGGTCGAAGCGAAAGCCGTCGACGTGCATCTCCTGCACCCAGTAGCGCAGGCTGTCCATCACCAGCTGCAGCGCCTGGGGGTGCACCATGTTGAGCGAGTTGCCGGTGCCCGTATAGTCCATGTAGAACCGCGGGTTTCCCGGCACCTGGCGGTAGTAGGTGGTGTTGTCGATCCCCTTGAACGACAGCGTGGGGCCCATGTGGTTGCCCTCGGCCGTGTGGTTGTACACCACGTCCAGGATCACCTCGATCCCCGCCGCGTGCAGCGACCGCACCATCTCCTTGAACTCGCGCACCTGCGCGCCGTAGTCGCGTACGGATGCGTAGCGGCCCGCGGGGGCAAAGTAGCCGATGGTGTTGTATCCCCAGTAGTTGCGCAGCCCCTTCTGCACCAGGAAGTAGTCGTCCACGATCTCGTGCACCGGCAGAAGCTCGATGGCGGTAACGCCCAGCGACCGCAGGTGCTCGATGATGGCGGGGTGCGCCACGGCGGCGTAGGTGCCGCGGATCTCTTCCGGGATCTCGGGATGCAGCATCGTCAGCCCCTTGACGTGCGCCTCGTAGATCACCGTCTCGTGCCAGGGAATGTCGGGCGGCTGGTCGCCCTGCCAGTCAAAGCCGTCGTCGGCCACCACCACGCCCTTGGGCACGCCCCAGGCGTCGTCGACGTCATCCAGCACCCAGTCCTCGCCCGGCTGGTCGAACGGATAGGCGAACGGGTGCGAATCCCACTGGATGGGGCCGGCCAGCGCCCGGGCATAGGGGTCGATGAGCAGCTTGAAGGGGTTGCAGCGCAGCCCCCTGGCCGGCTCGTAGGGACCGTTGATGCGGTAGCCGTAGAAGGTGCCGGGGCCCAGCCCCTCCACGTAGCCGTGCCACACGTACGCGGTGCGCTCGCGCAGGCGGTAGGTGCGCGAGGGCTGCGCGGCGCCGGGCGCGTCGAAGATGCACAGCTCCACCTCCCACGCCGCCTCGGAGTAGATGGCGAAGTTGGTTCCCTTGCCGTCGAAGGTGGCGCCCAGCGGGTACGGCTTGCCGGGCCACGCGGTGGTGGCCGTTTCCAGAAAGCCGGGCACGTGCTGCTCCGGCGGCGGGGGACGCCGTCCCGCTTCGCCGCGGTTCTGCCATCCGAACGGCAGCGGCGGCCGCGTCTCGCTGCGCCGCTCGATCCCCTCCGGCGCAGCCTCCGCCGCCGCGTCGGCGTCGTACTCCTCGCCCTCCAACGACGCGCCGGTGTCGTCGGCGTCCTCCGTGAGCGTGGCGGCGCCGCCGTGCGCGTGGTGCTCCGCGGGATCGGGATGATGATGATCCGCTTCCGCGTCCCCGTGGTGCGCCTGGCCTGCGCCGGACTGATCGTGCTCGTGCTGGTCCATCCTGCTCCGTCCCGGTGTGTGGCTATGCCGTGGTTCGCCATCCGTGGCGAATGATGTCGATCTCGGTCGATGTGGGGTTGATGCGAAGTCTGCCGCCGGGAATGAGGCACGACGGCCGGCATCGAACCGCGTCCGCGGGGTGCCCCTCCCCGTTCGTTCCTCACGGAGAGGGGAGAATTCGATCGCGGTCCCGAGGCTCT
Source organism: Longimicrobium sp. (assembly GCA_035759295.1). Classification (GTDB taxonomy): domain Bacteria; phylum Gemmatimonadota; class Gemmatimonadetes; order Longimicrobiales; family Longimicrobiaceae; genus Longimicrobium. The sequence continues at coordinate 6,714 of DASTVC010000870.1, forward strand.
CGGCGTACGTCCAACAATGGTGCCGCGGTACGACGGCAGACATCACGCTGGCGCCCGACAGGGCCCCCTCTCCCCCGGCCCCTCTCCCCCGCTGCGCGGGAGAAAGGGGAGAATTCGATCCCGCCTCGGAAAGGGTGCGTCGCACCTCCCTCCCCCACGCTGTTTGTGGGGGAGGGTCGGGGAGGGGGGCGGCCTACCACCTCGCGCAAGCCTCCCCGAAGCGCTCCGTCCCGTCCGCGCGCGTCACCTCTCTCCCGCGCTGTTTGCGGGGGATAGGCCGGGAGAGGGGGCCACCGTCGGACGCAGCTCGAAATCCTTCGGCGCGCCGGAAGAGGGGATCTGCGCGGAGCCCTCCGGAGCGCCCCTCCCTGTCCCCTGTCCCCTCTAACCTGTTCCCTGTCCCCGTCCCTATCCCCAGTCGTGCCCGCTTCTTGCTCCCCCGCCCGCCGACCCGCGGCGGGACCAGCCGCGCGCACCACTCTCGACGGCAATCAGACGTGAACGCTCAGGATCCGGCTGGCGCGGCGCCCAGGCGCCGCATTCCTTCGGCTACGTACCGCATCCAGTTCAACGCCGGCTTCACCTTCCACGACGCCACGGAACTGGTGCCCTACCTGGCGGAGCTGGGAATCAGCGACCTGTACGCGTCGCCGTACCTGCAGGCGCGCCCCGGCAGCGTGCACGGCTACGACATCGTGGAGCACGGCCACCTGAACCCGGAGATCGGCACGGAGCACGAGCATGCGCGCATGTCGGCGGCGCTGCGTGAGCACGGACTGGGCCACGTGCTGGACATCGTCCCCAACCACATGGGCATCGCCATGGGGGCCCGGGGAAAGCGCAACCGCTGGTGGATGAGCGTGCTGGAGAACGGCCCCTCGTCGCCGTACGCGCGCTACTTCGACATCGACTGGAACCCGCGCAACCCCGAGCTGTGCGGCAAGGTGCTGCTCCCCGTGCTGGGCGACCAGTACGGGCGCGTGCTGGAGGACGGCGAGCTCAACCTGGTCTACGAGGCCGGCCAGTTCCGCATCGAATACTACGAGAACGTCTTTCCCGCCAACCCCCGCTCCACCGCCGCCGTGCTGGAGCTGGCGTGCGACAAGCTGTCGGTCAAGCCCACCGATCCGCACCGCATGGAGCTTGAGTCCATCGCCGCGGCGCTGCGGCGGCTTCCCCCGCGCCGCGCGCGCGACGCGCAGAGCCGGGCCGAGCGCGCCCGCGAGCGCATCGTCACGCGGCGGCGGCTGCGCGACCTGGTGTACGGCAGCGACGCCGTGCGCCAGGCGCTGGACGCCGCCGTCGCCGAATACAACGGCACGCCCGGCGATCCGCACTCGTTCGACCGCCTGGACGCGCTGCTGAACGACCAGGCGTACCGGCTGGCCTACTGGCGCGTGGCGGCGGAAGAGATCAACTACCGGCGCTTCTTCGACGTGAACGACCTGGCGGGGGTGCGCGTGGAGCGGCCGCAGGTGTTCCAGGCCACGCACAAGCTCATCCTGCGCCTGGTGCGCGAGGGCACGGTCACCGGCCTGCGCATCGACCACCCCGACGGGCTCTTCGATCCGCGCGACTACCTGGTCACGCTGCAGCGGATGACGATGGGGCTGGAGCGCACGGAAGACTTCTACGTGCTGGTGGAGAAGATCCTTACCGGCGACGAGCCCCTTCCCGCCGAGTGGCCCGTGGCGGGAACGGTGGGATACGAGTTCCTCAACAAGGTCAACGGCCTGTTCGTGGCGCCGGGGAACGAGGGGAAGATGGACGCCGTCTACCGCGCGTTCACCGGCTTCCGAACCGAGTTCGAGGACCTCGTCTACGAGAAGAAGGGGCTGATCCTGCGTTCCGCGCTCGTCAGTGAGCTCACGGTGCTCACTACGCTGCTGGACCGCATCAGCGAGCGCAACCGCCGGTCGCGCGACTTCACCTGGGGCAGCCTGCGCGACGCCCTGCGCGAGGTGATCGCCTGCTTTCCCGTCTACCGCACCTACATCGAGGCCGTCCGCGGGCTGGTCACCGGCCGCGACCGCGGCTGGATCGACCAGGCGGTGGAAAAGGCCAAGGAGCGCAACCGCACCACCAGCGGCGCCATCTTCGACTTCGTGCGCGACACGCTGCTCCTCGAATGGCCGGATTCGCTGGACGAGCCGGCGCGGCGCCAGCACGCACGCTTCGTCATGAAGTTCCAGCAGCTTACCGGGCCCGTGATGGCCAAGGGGGTGGAAGATACCACCTTCTACGTCTACAACCGCCTGGTCTCGCTCAACGAGGTGGGCGGCGAGCCGGACCGCTTCGGCATCGACCCCGACGAGTTCCACGCCTTCAACCTGGAGCGCGCGGAGCGGTGGCCGCACGCCCTGTCGTCCAGCAGCACGCATGACACCAAGCGCAGCGAAGACGTGCGCGCCCGCATCAACGTGCTCTCCGAGATCCCGGAGCTCTGGTCGGAGCGGGTGAACGCGTGGCACGGCTTCAACGCCTCCAAGCTGCGCCGCGACGCCCGCCGCCCCGTCCCCGACGCCAACGACGAGTACCTGCTCTACCAGTCGCTCGTGGGCGCGTGGCCCTTCGGCGAGCTGGACGACCCGGGGCGCGAGGACCTCATCGCGCGCCTGCAGGCCTACATGCAGAAGGCCACGCGCGAGGCCAAGCGCCACACCAGCTGGCTGAACCCCAGCCCCGCGTACGACGAGGGCCTGCGCGATTTCGTCGCCGACATCCTGTCCAGCGGCGAGAACGCGTTCCTGGACGACTTTCTCCCCTTCCAGCGCATGGTCTCGCGGCTGGGGATGATCAACTCTCTCGCCCAGACGCTGGTGAAGATCGCCTCCCCCGGCGTCCCCGACATCTACCAGGGCCAGGAGGCGTGGGATTTCTCCCTGGTGGATCCCGACAACCGCCGCTCGGTGGATTACGACCTGCGCCGCGGATTGATGCGCTCCATCGAAACCCGTAGCGGCGAGGTGGGGCTGGCGCAGGCGGCGCGGGAGATGGTGGGTGGATGGGAGGATGGCCGCATCAAGCTGCACGTCGTCCAGACGGCGCTGCGGCTGCGCGCGGCGCTCCCCGGCGCGTTCACCGGCGGCGCCTACCTCCCGCTCTCTGCGGAGGGTGAGCGCGCGGAGCACGTCATCTCCTTCGCGCGCACGGGGAATGGCGCCGCCGTGATCGTCGTCGTCCCGCGCCTGGTCGCGACCCTCACCCGCGCCCGCGACTTCGCGCTCCCGGAAGCGTCCGACTGGAACGGCACCCGCCTCCCCGTCCCGACGGAGCTTGCCGGCCGCTACCGCAACGCCCTAACCGGCGAAGATCTGCGCGCCGGCGAGCACGGCCTGGACCTGACCGACGTCTTCGCCTCCTTCCCCGTCGCCCTGCTCGAGCGCATCGGCTGACACTGAAAAGGGCGAGGGTACAGAGGGACAGACAAAAGC
>DASTVC010000871.1:0-6205 GCA_035759295.1 Longimicrobium sp.
CCGGACAGTAGATTTCTCAGTCGCGCGCCGGGTTTCTCATCAGAACAGCTCCGCGCGGCGCTCCTTCGAAATGACAAAATTTCGCGCGACCGCAGTCCCTGTAGAAGTAACCCGGAAAGTGTCATTCCGAGGCCCGCCCACAACGTCATCGGCTTCTCGCGCAACAGGTTGCAGGGCCGAGGAATCTACTTTCAGAATCGCGAGGGCAGACGCGGAAGCCCGCTCCGCACGTGCGGCCGCACGAGGGCTGGACAGGGCCGGTCCGGGGCGTCGAGCAAGCCACCAGCATCCGGACAGTAGATTTCTCAGTCGCGCGCCGGGTTTGTCATGAGGACAGCTCCGCGCGGCGCTCCTTCGAAATGACAAAATTTCGCGCGACCGCAGTCCCTGTAAAAGAAACCCGCAAAGTGTCATTCCGAGGCCCGCCCACACCGCCATCGGCTTCTCGCGCAACAGGTTGCAGGGCCGAGGAATCTACCTTCCGTATCGCGAGGGCAGACGCGGCAGCCCGCTCCGCACGTGCGGCCGCACGAGGGCTGGACAGGGCCGGTCCGGGCGTTGAGCAAGCCACGAGCATCCGGACAGTAGATTTCTCAGTCGCGCGCCGGGTTTGTCATGAGAACAGCTCCGCGCGGCGCTCCTTCGAAATGACAGATTTTTGCGGGGGCGCCGCTTCGAGGCATACGCCGGCCGCTCCTGCTTCTTCGTGCGCTCATCCCCGCCGGGTTTCCCGGTGGCGGGCGGCGGCGGCCCAGAGGGCGAGGAGACCCAGGGCAAGCCAGAGCACGGCGGCCGCGACCCATCTCCCGGCATCCGGCACCCCCTGCCACACCCGCACGGCTTCTCCGGTGGTGAGGAGCGTTTCCGAACGGAGCGATTCGGTGTTCGCGATCAGCAGCGTCTCCAGCCCGTAGCGTCCGTAGATCAGCCCCTTCAGCAGCTCCGCGGGCCACGTTCCCAGCCACAGCGCGTGGGTCGCCTCGCTCACGATGGCGATCAGAAAGAAGCCGAGCACCACCCCCACCAGCCACCGCCAGGGATAGCGCGTCCCCAGCGCCAGCGCCGTCGCCAGGAGGTACGTCGCCGTGGCCGCCACGAACGGCACCAGCCAGAGCACGGGCCGCGGCGCCCACTGCAGCGTCCGCACGGCGGCGGGATCGAGCGGCCGCATCTCCGGGATGGCGGCGGCGAAGCGGACCGTCTCCTCCCCCAGCACGTTGCCGCCGGAGACCAGCGCCATCACCAGCAGCCAGAGGACGAAGACGCCCACCGCCGCCATCAGCCACGCCCACCCGGCCCCGGCTTTCGCCAGCGCGTGGCGGCGGCGGCCCACGGGGAGCGTCCACAGGAACGCGTCGGCGAACGGCTTCTCCCACATCCACACGCCGATCGGCAGGAGCAGGCCCACGACGCCCGGAAGGACCCACCGCTCGGGATGGAAATCCGCCACGGCTCCCTCGCCCACCACCTCCCCGGCAAAGAGCACCGTCGCCAGCGCCATCAGCACCGCCGCGGCGATGGCCGGAAGCCGCAGCGCGCCCCCCACCGCGCGGACCTGCTCATGCAGCACGCCGCGGAACGGCGGGGCCGGATGAAGAACCGGGTCCGTCATCACGACACCTCCTCCGGGAGAAAGGCGAGGGCCGCGTCCTCCAGCCCCAGCGCCGCCACATCGCGCACCCGCGCCCCGGCCCGTGCCAGGCGCTCCGCCACCTCGCGCTCTTCGCCCACCAGCGTCCACTGCACCTCGCGCCCGGAGCGCCGCGTCCCGGCGACGCGCAGCTCCGGCGGCGCCTGCCATCCGTCCGGCACCTCCACCCGGTAGCGGCGGACGGTGCGCTGCAGCTCGTCGCGCGGCATCTGCGCGACCAGGCGGCCGTTGTGCAGCACGCCCACGTGGTCCGCCAGGCTCTCCACCTCGTAGACCAGGTGCGTGGAGATCAGCACCGTCGTCGGCGTGTCGGCCAGGTGCTCGGCCAGGAGCGCCAGCGCCCGTTTGCGGACGACGGGATCCAGCCCGTCCGTGGGCTCGTCCAGCAGCAGCAGGGGCGGACGGTGCGCCAGCGCCATCACCAGCTGCAGCCTGCGGTTCTCGCCCTTGGACAGCGTCCCGACGCGACGCTCCGGCCGCACCCCCAGCGCCTGGCCCAGGTGAGCGGCGTAGGCGGACTCCCACGCCGGGTAGAAGGCCGCCACGTGGCGCAGCAGGCGGCCGCACGTCATCCACCGGTAGCCGTGGGTGTGGTGCTCCGGCACGTATCCCACCTGCGCCCGCACCTGGGGGCCGCGCCCGGCCGTGTCCATCCCGAACACCTCCGCCGTGCCGGCGTCCGGCCGCTCCAGGTTCATCAGCATCCTGAGGGTGGTGCTCTTTCCCGCGCCGTTGGCGCCCACCAGCACGTAGACGGCTCCGTCCGGCACCCGTAAGTCCACGCCGTCCAGCGCCGTCTGGCCCCCGTACCGCTTGGAGAGCCCGTAGGTAGCCACCGCGAAGCCGGCCCGCGGGGGGTGGATGGTACCGCTCATGCCTCGTCTCCCTGGTTCGTGGCGGGAGCCGGACGCGATTCCTCCTCGTCCGCCACCTCCCGGATGATCGTCAACAGCTCCTCCACCCCCAGCCCGTTTCGGCGAGCCTCCAGCAGCGCGCGTCTGGCCACGGTCCGGGCCAGGGCGCGGCGGTCGGGGCGGGTATCCGGCGCCACGAACGTCCCCTGCCCCCGCCGCACGTAGACCACGCCCTCGCGCTCCAGCTCGCCGTACGCCTGCGACACGGTGCGGGGGTTGATGGCGAGCTCCGAAGCCAGCTCGCGCACGGAGGGGAGCGGGTCCTCCGCTCGCAGGCTCCCCACCACGAGCGCCCGCCGCACCTCGTCCATGATCTGGAGGTACAGGGGCCGCGCGTCGTGAGGATCCAGGTTCACCAGCATCGAGGCTCCCGTGTAGCGGTGTAGTACACGACTACAACACTACACCAGCACGACTCTTCTGGCAAGTGGGGAGATGCGGTCGGGAGAGATGGGGCGGAACGCCTCTGCGTCCCAAAAACTGATTTCCCGAGGGAGGCGCCGCTCGGAACTCTGTTGATACGAAACACTTTGGCGCCGACCGAAGGATCTCGCCGGCAGAACCTGGGGGCTGGCCTCCATGTCTGGATCTCAGCCTTGCGTGGAAGCTGACGAGGTCCTTCGGTCGCGCACAAGCGGTTGGATGGCTTCAGGTTCCGCGCGGGCGCTCCCTCAGGATGTCAACGGCGGGGGATGTGGGATTCCCGTGACCTCCAAAAAAGCAAAGATTCCGCAAGTCGGTGGCTCGACGAACGGTCACGAGCGGGTTTGAGTAGATTTCTCAGTCGGCGCCAAGGTATGGAGCGACAGAAGGTTTGATGCGGCGCCTCCTTCGAAATGACAGGGGTTGTGGCGCGGTGGCTTTTCATGCTGCATGGTTCGCGTCAGCGGTGGATCGACGCTCGGCAGGACGCGCGTCCCGTCGCCGATCGCGGCCGCGGGAGCGCGTTTTGCTGGCGGGTGCGTTCCGCCGGCGCACCCTGCACAAACCTTGGCGCACGGCCGACATCAAGCCATCAGAAGAGAGAGACGACGAGATGCTGAAGCGCAGAGGCAGTGCGGTATGGAACGGAACCGGGGCCGAGGGCTCCGGCCGGATCAGCACCTTCAGCGGGGCGCTGAAGGACCAGCCGTATTCCACGTCCATGCGGTTCCAGAGCGAGGACGGCCGGGCGGGCACCAACCCGGAGGAGCTGATCGCGGCGGCGCACGCGGCGTGCTTCAACATGGCGCTCAGCTTTCAGCTCACCGGCGCCGGCTTTCCGCCCGACGAGCTGAGCACGCAGGCCGTGCTGACGATGGAGAGCGAGGGCGTGCACTGGACCATCACCGCGATCAAGCTGGAGCTGCGCGGCAAGGTGCCCGGCATCTCCGCCGAGCAGTTCCAGGAGCTCGCCGCCGCGGCCAAGGCCAGCTGCCCCGTCTCCAAGGTGCTGAACGCCGAGATCACCCTCGACGCCCAGCTCGCCTCCTGACCCCGGGCGGGTCCGGCGAGCATATGCCTCAACGCTCGCCGGCCCGCCGCCTCCCTGCGGTTCGCTACCGGATTCGGTAGCAGATCTTTTGGGGCAATAACACGCTTGCGATCGACCCGATCCGGCTTTACATTGCCAGATGAAATACCGTTTACAGACGGATTTCACTTCTCATCCCCATCTCACCGTTTGCCGCGCGACCGACCCGACGCCCGCCAAGTGGGGCGAAGAACGGCCGGCGGCGGTGAGCCGAGGTGCCGCGGCACGCCGACCCCTGCGCGTGCTTCGTGCCTTTCTTCCCCCTCTTCAGGAGGTGCCTCCCATGAAACTGCAACACCTGCTCGTCCCCGCGCTCGCCCTGCTCGCCGCAGCCTGCGCCGAACACTCGCCCACGACCGTAGGGGAGCCGGCCCCGCAGCAGCCCGGCCGGATGACCTTCGCCTACCGGTGCAGCGCCAGCACGCAGTCGGGCCTGGTGCAGTGCAGCGACCAGCCCTCGCTTCCCCCCGGGGTCTCGGCCGACCTGATCGTGGGCGGCGGGTACGTGACGCTGACGTCCAGCAACGTGGCCTACAACTCGGGCACCGGCTACTTCACCTTCGACGTGACGGTGAGGAACAACATGGGGCAGCCGATCGGCACCACCGACGGCTCCACGGCGGACGCGAACGGGATCCGCGTTTTCTTTCACTCGGGGCCCACGGTCACCGCGGGGACCGGCACGATCAGCGTGCTGGCGGACGGGACCGGGACCTTCACCGCCTCGAACCAGCCGTACTACCAGTACACCACGGTCCTCGACTCCGCCGAGGTATCGGCGGCCAAAACCTGGACGCTCGTGATGCCTCCCACGGTCCAGAACTTTTCCTTCCTTCTCTACGTCTCGGCGCCGGTGCAGTACCCGCAGGGGTGGATCGACGTGACGCTGAACCCCACCAGCGTCTCCCCGGGCGGCAGCCCGTCGACGGCGACCGCCGTGGTGCGGGCGGCGGTGGGAACGGTCATCACCACCGGCACCGTCTCGTGGAGCAGCGCCAACACCACGAACGCCACCGTCAGCCCCATCGACGCCAGGACTGCGTCGGTCTACGGCCAGCAAGGCTTTGCGTTCGTCAGGATCGACGCCAGCCACACGGAAAGCGGCATCACCCGCACCGGGTCGGCGTGGCTCGGGGTGTTCTGATCCCCGGATCTCGATCCGGCAGCTCGCGCGGGATCACGAGCTGGCCACCGCCGATCCCAGCGATATCCGGTGTGAACTGAGGTGAGTCGTGACAAATCTCGGGGCGCTCCCCGCCGGAGAACGGCGAGGAGCGCCCCGATGGTCTGGTGAGGAAAGGCGGATCCTATTGGGTCGGTGGCCCCGTCTCCAAGGTGCTAACGCCGAGATCACCCTCGACGTCCAGCTCGCGTCGAAAGCAGGCTGCTGCCTTCGCATTCCGTTATCGACCTTCCCCTCCTTCCCTGCCCCGGCGGCTGCCTCAGCTCAGCTGGAGCGGCACGGCCTCGACCAGCACCTGCTTCTTCTGCCCCGCTGACACAGTTCCGCACGCACGGCGCTGGGCGGCGTGCGTGCGTCGCCGCGGCGCCTGCTCAGGATGCGACGCTCAGGAACGTGCCCGGGCGTCCCCCGACCGGGCGCTCCGCTGCTCTGGGTTCGGCGACTCCATCCACAGCGGAGGCCGCGGCGGCTTCGGCGAGGGCCTGGAGGGCGACGAAGGGGAGGAAGAGGCGCTCCACGCGGTGGTGCGCCATGAAACCCAGCAGCGCATCGGGGTCGCGGCGGAGCGCGTCGTCCACCAGCACCAGCGTGCCGCCGGCGGCCAGCGTGGTCGCGATCTCCTGGAACGACACGTCGAAGCTGAGCGACGAGAACTGCAGCGTGCGCAGCGGCTCCGGCGTGGCACCGAGGTTCCAGGCGACGAGGTTCACCAGCGCACCGTGGGGCATCGCTACTCCCTTGGGCGTGCCCGTGGAGCCGGAGGTATAGAGCACGAAGGCCAGGTTTTCCGGCCCCGCGCCGGACACCGGGTTCTCCGCGTGGGCCGCCGAGCCCTCCGGCGCGGGCCCGTCCACGCAGAGCACGCGGACGCCGCCCATCACGGGGAGCACGTGGCGCAGCGACTCCTGCGTAAGCAGCACGGGGACGGCGGAATCCGTCGCCAT
>DASTVC010000872.1:0-12274 GCA_035759295.1 Longimicrobium sp.
CCTGCGGGCATGCGGCGCTTGCCGGGGGGCTGCACCTCGCGCACGCGGACGGCGCCCATCCCGCAGGCGATCAGCACGCCCGCGTCGCCAGCCTCGATCACCTCGCCGGGAAAGCCGCCCGTCTCATTCACCACCTTGGGGCGGAAGAACTTCACCGGGCCGCGCGCGCCCAGCGTGCTCCACGCCCCGGGGACGTCGTCCATCCCCCGGATCCAGAGCGCCACCTCGTCCGCCGGCTTGCTCCAGTCGATGTGCGCCGTCTCGCGGTCCACCTTGGGCGCGTAGGTGGCGCGGGAATGGTCCTGCACCTCCTCGGCGATGTCGCCCGTCTCCATCAGCGCCAGCACCTCCACCAGCGCCTCGGCCCCGATCTCCGCCAGCCGCGCCCCCAGCTCGCCCGCCGACTCCTCCGGCGCGATCGGCTCTTCCACGCGCATCAGCATGGGCCCGGAATCCAGCCCGGCCTCCATGCGCATGATGGTGACGCCGCTGGCCGCGTGGCCACGCACGATGGCCCACTGGATGGGCGCCGCGCCGCGCAGCTCCGGCAGCAGCGAGGCGTGGATGTTCACCGAGCCCAGCCGCGGCACCGCCAGCACCTCGGGCTTCAGGATCTGCCCGTAGGCCACCACGACGGAGATGTCGGCGTCCAGCGCGCGGATCTGCGCCAGGAACTCGTCGCCGCGCGCCTTTTCGGGCTGCAGCACGGGGATCCCCGTCTCCAGCGCCTCCTGCTTGATGGGCGACATGGCCAGCTCGCGGCCGCGCCCCGCCGGCCGGTCCGGCTGCGTGACGACGCCCACCACCACGTGCCCCTCTTCAGACAGGGAGCGGAGCGCGGGGAGCGCGAACGCCGGGGTGCCCCAGAACAGGACCTTCACGCGTGCCTCACTTTTCGGCCAGCTTGCGGTACTTGGCCAGCAGCATCTTGCGCTTGATGGGCGAGATGCGGTCGATGAACAGCACGCCGTCCAGGTGGTCGATCTCGTGCTGAAGGCAGCGCGCCAGCATGCCGTCCGCCTCCAGGCGCACGGGCTGCCCCTGCGCGTCCGTGGCCTCCACCACGCAGGTGATCGGCCGCTCCACCGAAGCCGCCACTCCGGGAATGCTCAGGCACCCCTCCTCCACCCGCTCCTTGCCCTCCCCGAACTCCACCACCACGGGATTCAGCAGGGCCATGGGCGTGGCGCCTTCCTCCTTTACGTCCACGACGATCAGCCGCTCGGAAAGCCCGATCTGCGGCGCCGCCAGGCCAATGCCGTGCGCGTCGTACATGGTCTCGAACATGTCGGCCACCAGGCGGTCCAGCTCCGGGCCGGGGGTGGGGACCGCCTCGGCCTTGCGGCGCAGGACGTCCGCGCCCAGCAGCTCGATGGGAAGCAGCGCCATCGCCTAGCCCTTGTTCGCCGCCGCGGCCGCGGGATCGGTGCGCCGTGAGATCTTGCTGCGCTCCACCACCACCGTCGCCGTGCCGGTGCGTACCTCCACCGCGTCGTCGCGCACACTGGTGACCACGCCCACCAGCCCGCCGGCCGTCACCACGTTGTCGCCCTTCTGCAGCGCCTGCACCATCTCCAGGTGCGCCTTGGCCGCCCGCTTCTGGGGAACGATCAGGATGATCCAGAACAGGCCCATCAGGACCACCGGCAGCATCAGCGACTGCGCGATGTTGCCCCGCGCCGGCGCCGCCTGCCCCGCCTGTATCATCGCCAGAAAGAGAATGTCCATCGGTCCCGTCCGTAATGGTTGATTGTCGCCCGTACCCATCCCTCACCGGCGCGCGCCGGACCTCTAGATCTCCCGCCGCCGTTCCCTGTCCCCTGTAACCTTCCCCTATTCCCTGCCCTCCCGCGCCGCCTTTCCCGCGTGGAACCGCTCCAGCCACGCCCGGCTCCACGAGGTGAAGTCGCCCGCCAGGATGTGCTCGCGCGCCGTGTTGGCCAGCCCCACCAGAAAGTGCAGGTTGTGGATGGAGAGCAGCCGCATCGACAGCCCCTCCCCCGCCACGAACAGGTGCCGCAGGTACGCCCGGGTGTAGGTGCGGCAGGTGTAGCAGCCGCAGTCCGGGTCCAGCGGGCCGGGATCGGTAAAGAAGCGGCGCTGCTTGATGTTCACCTGCCCCTCGCCGGCGATCCACACCGCGCCGTTGCGCCCGTTTCGCGTAGGCGCCACGCAGTCGAACATGTCGATGCCGCGCCCGATCGCCTCCAGCAGGTCGTCCGGGTACCCCACGCCCATCAGGTAGCGCGGCAGCCGCTCCGGAAGCTCCGGCTGCAGCGCCTCGATCATCGCGTACATCGCCGGCTTGGGCTCGCCGACGGACAGCCCGCCGATGGCGATGCCGTGCCAGTCGCCCGCGGAAAGCGTCGCCCGCGCGGACTCGCGCCGCAGGTCGGGATGGATGCCGCCCTGGATGATGGGGAAGAGCGTCTGCTCCGGCCCCTCGGGGTCCTCGTCCGGCAGCTCGTCGAAGCGCTTTCGGCAGCGCTCCAGCCAGCGAAGGGTGCGCTGGTACGCCTCGGTGGCCAGCTCGCGGCTGCTCTGCCCCGGCGGGCACTGGTCGAAGGCCATGATGATGTCGGCCCCCAGCGCCCGCTCGATCCCCATCACCCGCTCCGGGGTGAACAGGTGGCGGCTGCCGTCGATGTGGCTCTGAAAGGTGACGCCCTCCTCCTCGATGACGTTGATGTCGGAGAGGGAGAACACCTGAAAGCCGCCCGAGTCGGTAAGGATGGGGCGGTGCCAGTTCTGGAACCTGTGCAGCCCGCCCATCTGCCGCACGGCCTCGTGCCCGGGGCGCAGGTACAGGTGGTAGGTGTTGCCCAGGATGATCTGCGCCCCCAGGCCGTCCACCTCTTCGGGCGTCAGCGTCTTGACCGTGGCCTGCGTGCCCACGGGCATGAACACCGGCGTCTGCACGGTGCCATGCGGCAGCGTGAGCCGCCCGGCGCGCGCGGCGCCCTCCGTCCCCTGGATGTCGAACTCGAACAGCGGTCCCCCCTCGACGTGCATCCGCGCGCGGCGCCTTCAATTGCCTCTGCGCGCAACCGTATCTGGCGAGCCGGTAGTTTGGCGACGGAGGGGGCGCAGGGCAAGGCGGCGCCCCCAACATCTCCCGCGCGCGAAGCGGCCCGCCGGACGCAGGGGGTCAGGCGGGCCGTGGAACACGCTGCGGACGATGCCGGACACAGATCGTTCCGGCCGCCGACTCAGGGCCACCGCCCCGGCGGCGAATGGTCGGGAATCTCGCCGCCGCCGATCAGATAGCCGATGATGCCGCCAAGCATTCCACCGGCAAGCATACCGTAGAACCCGCTTTCCTCGCAGCTCTCCTTGCAGTTCCGCTGCATCCACCAGTCGCCCACGAACATCCCGGCGATCCCGCCAAAGATGGCGAAGAGCACCGGCACCATTCCTGGGCCATCCTGAACCGACACCGGGTAATCCGCACCCAGCGTGGGAGGCGTCAGGATCAGCGGCAGCGCGGCGGGTGGGGGGGCCCAGCGCGGGGGTGGCGAAACGGCGCTCACGACGGCAGGCGGCGCGTCGGACACCGGAACGGATGCGGCCGCCTGCGCGGCGAGCCGCGCCGAACCGGTGAGCACACCCGCGACGGCCAGGACGAGGAGCGTGGCGAACCTCCGCAGCCGGGAGCGTAGTACGAGCTTCTTTTCAGGAGGGGCAACGGAATGCATAGAGGTCTCTTTGTCCGAAGACGTACGCACGATCCCCGACCACCACGAAATCGGTGTGCAGGTATTCATTGGCGGACCCATCGTACGCCCGGCCAAGCATCTCGCCGCTCGCCAGGTCCAGGACCGAAAGACCCTGGTCCTGCACCAGGAGCCGATTTCCACAGGGCGCGACGTTGCTGGCGCCGCTCGCCACGCGCGTCTTCCAGATCTCCCGTCCCGCCGCAAGGTCGATCGCGCGCGCATACTGATCCTGCGCGGCGAAATAGGCCCGGTTTCCCCGCACCTCGGGCGCCTCGTCCATCCCGATGTACGGATCGTCACCGTGTGCGCGCCACGCCTCGAGACCGGTAAAGCGGTCCAGGGCAACGTACTCGTTCTCCGAGTTCGCGGAGAGCAGCAGCAGCCTTCCAGCCGCGCGGCCCGCCGACTGGTAGATGTCCAGTCGTGAGCCGTCCCCGTTGCGGTTCAACCAATGCACCTGGCCTGTATGTCGGTCCAGCGCGAACACGTCGCCGGTGCCGATGTACCCGTTCACACCGGTGTTGTGCTCCGCCGCAGCATACACCGTGTCGCCGCTCACCGTCATCCCTCGCACTACGCCTCCGAATGGCCAGTCCGGCCCAAGGTCCCGCGTCCAGAGCAACGCACCGTCCGTGACGCGCAGCGCATACACACGGTGTTCGCGCGTACCCACGTAGACCGCGTCGGCGTCACCCGCGCTCTCCCCCAGGCTTGCGTAAGAATCCAGTTCGGTGCGCCATCGCTCGCGGCCCGTAGCGGCGTCGAGCATCACCGCCGAATCGCCCGCAAAGAACAGCCAGCCGTCCCGAGCGACCAGCGATGAAGGGCCGCCCGGAGGACGCGCGGAACTCCACAGCCGGGCCCCGGTGTTGAGGTCGAACGCCTCGATCCGCCGGTTTACATCGGCGTACAGGCGCTGTCCGTCAGACGTAGGGACGAACGCGTTGTCCGCGCGACTCACCGCAACCCTGAACACCAGTTCCACGCCGCCGGGACCGCGGCCGGACTCGCCACCGCCGACCGGCTCGTCGCACGCGATCAGCAGAATGACGGCCACGAGCGCGGCGCTGGCCAAGGTGCATGCGCGCCACTGGCGGAAGTAGGAGAATCGCATGGTTTCGCTACTGCCGTGGCAGCGCCGCGTAGTCCAGCGCCAGCCGTAATTGGCCCAGAACCGCAAGGCTCGCGGTTTCTCCCGTATGCGCCTCCAACCCGTTGATCTGGTACCGCTTGATCGGCCACGCGCCGGGCACGTACGCAGGGTAGTGCTGCGACGCAAGCTGCACGAAGCCGTCCGTCCCCCCCACCCGGCCGGTCGTAGCGTCGTCCCACACGCGGTCAAAGGTGTTCAGGGTCCCGATCACCACTCCGGCGATGAAGTCCAGGGCGTCGGCAATGAAGTACCAGTAGCTGGTCTGCCACCAGTGCGACGCGTACCCCGACGAATTGTAGCACGGCTCCCAGTACGATGCGTAGCCGGACTGCTGGCATCCCCAGCCATAGCCGTAGTCCGTCGCCCGCCAGCGCAACGCCATCGCCATGTACCGCAGCACCCGCGCCGCGTCGTACAGCCGCTGGGCATCGCGGACGTAGCCACGTCCTTTCAGCGGCTCGCCGGTCAGCAGCCGGTTCCGATCTGTCTTCAGGTCCCCGATCAATCGGAACACGGCCCAGCGTGGCTGGACGTTCATGGCGATGCTGGCGCGGCGGAACGTCTCGTACTGCGGTTCTGAATGGCCGTTGAGGCGCTGGATGAGCGCCGAGCCGGGCTGATCATCGCCGGCCGCCGGAATCAGCGCGCCGACGCCGCGGGTGAGCAGGCCGGCGGCGACCGCTTCCCCCACCTCGGAACTCAGGGTGCAGAGGTTGCCGAAGCAGGGCCTGCCAATGGCGTCGTTCAGCGCGCTGGCGAGCAGCGAGGCCGGCCGGCTCGCGATCAGCGCGCCCTCGTGCGGCGTGCCGATCGTCACCACGCCAGATACCAGGTCCGGCCGCCGCTGCCCCAGCCGGCGAGCGACCAGGCCTCCCTGGCTGTGGGCCACGACCACGTTGCCGGTCACCCCCGCCGCCGCCAGCCGCGCCGCCAGGTCGTCTACCTGTGACTCGATGGGCGCATCCGAGTTCAGGCTGTAGATCTGCTCCACCCCCACGCGGTGAGTCTCGGGAACCCGCTCGCGCATCGCCGACCAGGTCGTGCCGTTCGCGCAGAAGCCGTGCTGGTACACCACGCCCGATCCGCCCGCGGAGACGGTTCGGGTGGAGTTGAGCGGCCCCTTTTCGCACAAGTTGATGGCATCGGTGCTCGCGGCGACCCTCCCGCCATCCTGCAGGTTAGCCCCCCGCCCGCCGCCGCGCGCCCCGGCCGTGATGCTGCGCATGGCGCTCGCGGGGATAGACGCGCGCAGCGCTCCTTCGCGCGACTCGTCCTGGCTGCGGTTGATGTGCGCCGCGACGTACTGGTAGGTGGTGTGGGTTCGTACGGTCGAAGCACCGCGCGCCCCCGGGACGCTCGCCGCCTGGTCCACGGATTCCAGCACCCAGTGCGCCATGGCACCGCGGGAGGAAGCCGCGTTCGGCTCCCCCGCACCGCCGGACGTGGGTACGCCGCGGCGCCGGTATGTGCGGGTCGTGCGGATCTCGGCTCCAGTCCCGCCGGCGGCCTGTACGCCAACCCAGCCGCCGGACGTCGTCGTCACCTGCAGCACGTCGTCGCGGACATGCCGCACCTTCGTCCGCTCTGGATCAACGCCCATGATCTCGACGGGCTGCCCTGCGGCGGCGCCCCCTCCCGGGCGGCGGCCGAGCGGGTTGTACAGCGTTCCATACGGGCTCCCGATCGCCAGGTTGCCGCCCGGCAGTCCGGTGCCCTCCAGAAACGTGTCGAAGTCGTACGACTCCACCACGGTTCCCCACTCGTCGTAGATCGAGATGTCGTTTCCGACGCTGCGCACCACCGGCGGAGGCATAGGCAGACGCGGGTCGGCCGAACCATCGCTGTACACGTTGAAGCGCAGCACGCCGTCCGCTCCAAAGCCCGCTTCCAGGTACGCCGACTCGTCCGTAGCGTACTCGCCGATCATGGCGGCGGCTACGATTCCATCCGGCTCGCCGGCGCCCTCCGTGGTGCGCGTGGTAGTGATGTTGAACGCGAAATACGTGTCACGGGTGTCGATGCCGTCGTCGCGCAGAGCGCCCTTCTCCGCGAGGGCTAACGCGGGCTGTGGATCCGCGGAGGGCGACCCAAGCGGGCTTTCGTCACGACAGCCGGCCAGCACAACGAACGCGAGGACGATAAAGGATCTTTGGCGTGCATGATGGAAACGCGACATTGTCTCATCGACTGTTGAAGTAAACGCGAACCCCAGATGAATCAGCGCATTGCCTCCGGCACCCTCTATTAACCTCCGGGCATTAGGTGTGAATTGCGAAAAAGCGCCCAAGATGATTACGTCGGATTTTGTCCCGGTGTCAAGGATTTTCCAAACGGTACGGCGCAGAGTGATCTCTATGTAGAGGGATAAGATCTTGATTTGTCCGAACTTCGGCCTCACACCAGCAGCATCGCGTCACCGTAGCTGTAAAAGCGGTAGCCGCGGTCGATGGCTTCGCGGTAGGCGCGCATCACCAGCTCGTAGCCGCCGAATGCGCTGACCAGCATCAACAGGGTGCTGCGGGGGAGGTGGAAGTTGGTGACCAGGTGGTCCACCGCCTTGAAGCGGTACGGCGGACGGATGAAGATGTCCGTCCACCCTTCGCCGGGGTGCACAATGCCGTCTTCCGTGGCGACGGACTCCAGCGTGCGCGTCACCGTCGTGCCCACGGACCAGATAGTGCCGCCGGCCGCGCGGATCGCGTTGAGCGCGTCGGCGGCTTCGGCCGGAACGTGGTACCACTCGGAGTGCATGCGGTGCTCGGCGGGATCCTCCGTCTCCACAGGCCGGAACGTCCCCACGCCCACGTGCAGCACCAGGCGCACGATGCGCACGCCGCGCGCCTCCATCGCCTCCAGCATCCCCGGAGTGAAGTGCAGCCCGGCCGTCGGCGCGGCGACGGAGCCGCGGGCGCGGGCGTACACCGTCTGGTAGCGCTCGCGGTCCGCCTCCGTGGCGCTGCGCTCCACGTACGGCGGCAGCGGCACCTCGCCGTAGCGGTCCAGCGCCTCCGTAAGCCCCAGCTCCGTCACCAGCCGGACGATGCGCTCGCCGCCGGGCGTGGACTCCACGATCTCCACCGACAGCTCAGGCCCGATCTCCACTGTGCGCCCCGGCTTCAGCTTGCCGCCGGGCCGCACCAGCGCCGTCCACACCTTCTCCTCGCCCTGGTGCGGATGGAGCAGAAGGATCTCCGCCGCCGCGCCCGTCGCCTTGCGGCCGAGCAGGCGCGCGGGAAACACGCGCGTCTCGTTCAGCACCAGCGCGTCGCCGGCGGGAATGTATTCGGGGAGATCCGAGAAGGTACGGTGGTGCAGCTCACCGGAGGCGCGGTCCACCACGAGAAGGCGGGAGGCGTCGCGGCGCTCCGCCGGGGCCTGCGCGACCTGCTCCGGCGGAAGGTGAAAGTCGAAGTCCGATGTGCGGAAGACGCGGTCGCTCACGCGTCGAACAGCCCGGGCTGCGCGGGACGCGGCGGGCCGCTCAGGCTGCCCAGGCCGCTCTGCTGGTCCACCGGCGGCGCGTAGCCAAAGCGGCGGTACGCCAGCGCCGTGGCCACGCGGCCGCGCGGCGTGCGCATCAGAAAGCCGTTCTGGATCAGGAAGGGCTCGTACACCTCCTCCAGCGTCCCCGCGTCCTCCCCCAGCGCCACCGCCAGCGTGTTCAATCCAACCGGCCCGCCGCCGAACTGCTCGATCAGCGAGCGGAGGACGCGCGTATCCATGTCGTCCAGTCCGAACTCGTCCACGTCCAGCATCTGCAGCGCCAGGTCCGCCACCCGCTTGTCGATGTGGCCGTCCGCGCGCACCTGGGCGTAGTCGCGCACCCGGCGCATAAGCCGGTTGGCCACGCGCGGCGTGCCCCGCGAGCGGCGCGCGATCTCCATCGCCCCCTCCGTGTCGCACCCCACGCCCAGGATTTCCGCCGTCCGCTCCACCACGAAGGCCAGGTGCTCCACGGGATAGTAGTGCAGCCGCTGCACGATCCCGAAGCGCGCGCGCATGGGCGGCGTCAGCAGCCCGTAGCGCGTGGTGGCGCCGATCAGCGTGAACTTTTCGATGGGCATGGAGATCATCTGCGCGTGCGGCCCGTCGCTCAGGCGCACGTCGATCCGCCAGTCTTCCATCGCGGGATACAGGAACTCCTCGATGATGGGGCGCAGGCGGTGGATCTCGTCGATGAACAGGATGTCGCCCTCGCGCAGCGTGGTGAGCTCGCGGACCAGGTCCGCCGGCTTTTCCAGCACCGGCGCGGCGGTGACCTTGATGTTGACGCCCAGCTCGCGCGCCATCAACAGCGCGAGGGTCGTCTTCCCCAGCCCGGGCGGGCCGTAGAAGAGCGTGTGGTCCAGCGGCTCCTTGCGGTTGATGGCCGCCGAGATGGCGATCGCCAGCGACTCCTTGACCTTGTCCTGCCCGATGAACTCCGCCAGCCGCTGCGGGCGCAGCGAAAGCTCGCTGACCTCGTCGTCGCCCAGCGGCTCGGGCGTGGTAATTTCGGAGCGGGGCGGCTGCTGGGACATCGGCGTTGCGTCAGAGGATGCGTCTTCTTCGCGCCCACAATGTACGGACTTTGTTCGGATCGTGCCACACTCCCGCCCTCGGAACGCAGAACGGCCCTCCCGTTCGGGGAAGGCCGCCATCAGAGCAAAGGGTGGGCACCGCGACGGCCCCCACCCACGCGAGCAGGTGAAGCCCGTTCCGCGAGCGCAGCGAGTGGACACGGGGCTTATCGCAGTCCCAGCAGCGGGTTTACCCGCTCATTCTCGCCCGCATCGAGGAATCCCTACTTCAGCCGCGCCAGCGCCTCGCGGATCAGCTCCGGCGCGGTGAGGCTCCCCTTCTCCTGCACCACCGCGCGCACGGCACGGTCCGCGTCCTGGTTCGTCACTCCGAGGGCCGTCAGGGCGCGCAGGGCCTCCTCCGCCGCGGGCGCGCGCTGGCCCAGCGCGCCAGCCGCGAAGGCGATGTCGTCCAGCTTCCCCGTCAGCTCCAGCACCACCCGCTCCGCCGTCTTCTTGCCGACGCCGGAGACCGCCGTGAGCGCCGCCACGTTCCGCTCGCGCACCGCGCGCACCACGGATTCCGCCGTCATCGACGACAGCATCGCCAGCGCCAGCCGCGGGCCCACGCCGTTGATGGTGAGCAGGCGAATGAAGACCGTCTTCTCCGTGTCGTCCAGGAACCCGAAGAGCATCTGCGCGTCTTCGCGCACCAGGTGGTAGGTGCGCAGCGTGACCTGCTCGCCCAGCCGCGGCAGCCGCTCGAAGACGGTGGTGGGGATGGCGATCTCGTAGCACACCCCGCCGGAGGTGAATATCTCCACCCGCTCCAGGTCGCGAACGATCAGCTCGCCGCGGATGCGCGAGATCAACGGCGTCCTCCCACGTTTTCGATCATCTGCCGCAGGTTGAAGGGGGGAGACTTCGCGGTGGGGCCAAAGCCGCGGAAACAGTGGGTGAGCGCGATGGCCACCCCGTCCGCGGCGTCGTGCGGCTTGGGGACCTCGCGCAGCTTGAGCAGGCGCTGCACCATCAATCCCACCTGGTCCTTGGTCGCCCGCCCCGCGCCGACGACGGCGGACTTGACCTCCGCCGGCGGGTACTCGGCCACCTCCAGCCCGTTGAGCGCCGCCGCCAGCAGGATGGCGCCGCGCGCATGGCCCAGCACGACCGAGGTGCGGACGTTCTTGGCGTAGAACACGCCCTCCACCGCCAGCACCGACGGGTGCACGCGCGCGATCACCTCCACGATCCCCAGGTGGATGTCGCGCAGGCGTTCGGCGAGCGGGGCGCGGGCGTCGGTGCGGATGACGCCGCACTCCAGCAGCGACAGGGCGCCGTCCGCCGCGCGGCGAACGACGCCATAGCCGGTGACCGCGGTGCCGGGGTCCACCCCCAGCACCACGCTCTCCGCGGGGCCGCGCGGCCCGCGCTCCGCCGCGGCGGACGGGCCGGCGTCCCCGATGGCCAGGGTCACACCTCGGCCAGCGAGTCCATGTCGACGTCGGCGTTGGTGTACACCTGCTGCACGTCGTCCAGCTCTTCCAGCAGCTCGAGGAGCTTCACCAGCTGCTCGGCGTCGGCGCCTTCGACCTTGACCTCGGTCTTGGGGATCATCGCCAGCTCGGCGTCTTCCCACGTAATCCCGGCGGCCCGCAGCGCGTCCTGCACGGCGTGGAAGTCGCTGACCTCGGTGAGCACGGTAAAGCCGTCCTCGCCGCTCTCCACGTCCAGTGCGCCGGCCTCCAGCGCCGCCTCCATCACCGTCTCCTCGTCGTGCTTCGCGCTGTCGATGGAGATCTGGCCGCGGCGGTCGAACATCCACGCCACCGAGCCGGTGGTGCCCAGGTTGCCGCCGTTGCGCGACAGCCAGCGGCGGATGTCAGCCACCGTGCGGTTTCCATTGTCCGTCAGCGATTCGATCATGATGGCCACGCCCGCCGGGCCGTACGCCTCGTAGGTGATCTCCTCGTAGTTCACGCCCTCGAGCTCGCCCGTGCCCTTCTTGATGGCGCGGTCGATGTTCTCGTTGGGCATGTTCACGGCCTTGGCGTTGTCGATCGCCAGGCGCAGCCGCGGGTTGCCGGCGGGGTCGCCGCCGCCTTCCTTGGCCGCCACCGTGATCTCACGGATCTTCTTGGTCCAGGTGGCGGCGCGGCGGTTGTCCGTCAGCGCCTTCTTGTGCTTGATCTGCTTCCACTTGCTATGCCCCGCCATCGGGCTTCCTCCGGATTGTGCGCCTGTTGGCCGCTTGAAAAATCGCCATCGGGAATGCAGACCGTGAATATACGCTCCCACGCACGTTGCTTCAACGCACGGACCCCATCGATCTCTTCAGACCAGCGCCGTTCCGCCTCGGTCCGCAAGGGATCGCTCTCTTCTGGACCGCGACGTTGACGGGTTTTTCCCGGCGCTAGGCGGGGGAGGTAAAGGTGATTAGCTTCCGAGAGCAACCCGCACACGTGAGGAAACATGAGCAGCCCTGCCCGCAAGCTGAACAACCCGTCCGGACAGCGGGACCTTCAGAAGCTCGAGTCCGAACTGCTGAGCCTGCCATTCATCGTGCGCCGCCACCTCGCCCACGCGCTGCTGGAGAGCGTCGACGAAGGAGGGGTCGAGCCGATCAGCGGCAACGGGGTGCTCGCTGGAGTACGAGTGCCTGAGGAAGACGTGGAGGCGGCTTGGGCAGAGGAAGCTCACCGCCGCTGGGAGGCGTATCAGCGGGGCGAAGAGGAGATGCTGGATTTCGATGATGTCATGGCTGAAATCCGGGCCAGCTTTCGCCAGTGAGGATACGGCTCGCGAAGTCGGCCCGGAAAGAGCTGCTGGAAGCGATTGAGTACCACGAACAGGAACGAGCCGGGATCGGTGAGGAGTTGGCGAAGGAAATCGATCGGGCAGTGAGG